>JAYWEU010000309.1:0-3095 GCA_043779385.1 Pseudobdellovibrionaceae bacterium | reverse complement strand
TCCTCCTCAAAGAAAAGGTCCCTCTGTTTTGCAGGGTGCGACAGATGAAACGAGCACTCAATTTTCAATTGTTTATGACGAAGCTGTTGAACTCGATTTTTTAGTTTCGAATTCTCAGAAAGAAGAATGGCGTCCTGACACTGTTGAAGTGATCACTTCCCCTGGCCAGCTAAAAAAAATAACCAAGGTTTATTTTTCCCAACTTCGCCTTCAAGACAATTATATTTTAACAATATCAAGGATCGATGATCGACGGGTTTTAGATGTCAGGGAATTCAAAACTTTAGACCTTGGGTCATGCGCCCTTCGTTTTGCGATCTGCTCGTGCATGGATCATAAGCTTCACCAGCCAGAAATCTGGAAAAATTTAATCTTACAAAAACCTCAAATGATTTTATTTATTGGCGATCAGGTTTACGTTGATAGGGATCTTCCAGTGAATGGCGTCACTCCGGCTCATTTGTGGAAAAAGTTTTGCGACGCACGGGCCACTTTAGAAATATATTTTAGCAAAACTTTGATTCCCATCATAGGAACCTGGGACGATCATGACTTTGGGGTGAACGATGGAAATAGCATTAATTTTCCCTTGATCAAAGAATCGCAAAATAATTTTCTTTCTTTTATGGCTCAAAAAGAGTCGTACTGCCGTGCTTTGATTCGTGGTCCCGGCATCAGTTCCGCTTTTAAATTTGGCTCGCAATTATTTATTTTAACAGATGGCCGCAGTTTCCGAAAAGAAGCTGACTCGCGGGACCGCTTTGCCCACTGGGGCGAAGCCCAGGAAAAGTGGATGCTGGACTTGATTAGAAATCATCAAGGACCCACGTGGTTAGTGAACGGCAGCCAAATATTTCCTTCTTTTTTAAGAAGAGAATCTATGTCTGCCCACCATCCTGTTCAATTTCAAGGTCTGTTACTTGAGCTCAAATCAATGCCATCGAAAGTTGTCTTTATCACCGGAGATATTCATTACAGCGAAATTTCACAAATTGAAAGTTCAGACATCGGTTACAAAACTTACGAGCTGACGTCAAGCTCTGTGCATAGCAAGGGGCTGCCGGTTTCTACTGGTTTTATTTTTAATTCACGGCGAATCGCAAGCGCAGGTGAAAGAAATTATATCATGGTTGATGCTAAGGCCATTGGCAGGGGTCTTCAATTCGAAGCGACCAGCCGTTCTGCGTCCGGACATATTTTATTTCAAAAAAAACTTATCGTCTAAAAACTAGAACGGAAGTTCTGACTGAATTGGAATTTTCGTTTTCACTTCTGGCCAAGTAATCTTGGGATTTTTAAAAAAACTAATACTGACAGCAAAGGCTCTGAAGTAATCGTGATCCATGTGGAAGTAGCCCTCTTTGCCAATCGCTGTTCCCCAGCTGTTTTTGATTTTCCACTTTAAAATTTGATTTGTTTTTGGGTCAAAATCATAGCCGACAATTTGAACGGCGTGCCCCGCTGTTGGCAATCCATAAAAATCCCTCTGCGGACGCGACAGCGGTCCACCGCCCAAAGGGATTTCGAAAGCAGCCAGCGACATGATACCTGTCAAGGGCTCGACGTAATTAGAATTATGATCGTAACCCAAATAAACATTCAAACCCTGATCTAAAAGCGACCGCGCTGTGGATTCAACAGCTTCAAGATCAGTCAGCACAACTTGCAGGCTTTTATCATCATACTCAGAGGGCGATTCTTTTCTGTGATGATTAACGACCATTGAAACAATGGGCTGATCTAATTCATTAAAAAAAGCGGTTTGAAACTGTTGTGGAGTGTATGTCTTGCCTTGATATTCAAAAGTTTTGGGAAATTCTCCAATAATATTTTCAAATATTTTTGTGATTTGTAGTTTGGCTTTTCTGGTGATTTCTTTTTTCTTAGAATCATCTCCTTGTTGATCTCTTTCCCAGCGGGCTCGCCCAGCAATATTTGTGATGTATTCGCTGATTCGGCTCGATAAGGGATGTGACGAAAAACTTTTTGCACTCTTCCAGACACCCTCGGGAACAATTCCGTAGGCTTGGATCGCGGCCCGGGACATCCACACCTGTTCTCCAAGGCCGAGGTTGAGCTTAATGTCGTCAGATTCTAAGAGCTCTAAACTTTTTCTAAGCCAATGCCGAGCACTGAAATAATCTGCAGAAATTTTAATTTCTTCATTCGTGCGAGCTTTATAATCGCGCTCCAGAAGGGAGGTCCAAGAGTAAAGATGGCATGTGCCTAGGCCGCATTGGTCTTTGACAGCCAATTGGTCGGGAATGAGGACCTTGTATTCGTAGTTGGGCCGGTAACCCTTTTTAAAAAGGCCATAATCGAGCACAGGAGAAGCTTTAAAAATCGATTCACAGCGGGGCTGCGCCCAAACCTGAGACAGTGACAAAAATAGCACCACCCCTGTTAAAATCTTTACCACAAATGCTCCCATCCGTTGCTGCCCAATGATCGCCGAAGGCACTCAATAGAAAGGATTCAAGATGCATGCCCTAAAAATTAAGGCCTATTAAGCTCTTGGTGGCATTTTAAAAGCTGAAATCAATAGTGATCGATTGACCGCAGCGGCCCTACAGACTAGAAGGAAGGGCGAACAAAAACCAAACCCTGAAGCACAAAGCTTCAGTTAAAAACGGAGAAAAAAATGGCAGTTAAAAAAGCTAAAGCCGCAGCCACCGAAAAAAAGGCCCCAAAAGCCAAACCTGCAACCGGATTTGCACCGATGAAATTCAAAGAATTTACCATCACTCAAAAGCGATCAGGTCGCTATCAAGTTGTGACCACCAAGGGCAAAAATGTTAACGGTCCCGAAAAAGAAAAACTCTTGCTTGATGCCAAGGTTTTAAAAGGTTCATTCAAGAAAACCGCGACTGAAGAAACTGCTGCAACGACATAAATCAAGCTTTCAAAAAAAAAAGCCCAGGGTTCTGAAAACCCTGGGTCGAAGATCCTCACATTTTACCGACTGACCCCTGTCCAATTGACCTTCAAGTGTAAACATTAAACCCAACGGCGCAGATAAATTTTCGGTCAGCTCCTTGAGATTTAGACCCGGCTTAGGATTGCTGGTGTTTTAGCTTTGCTCTTGCGCCACCAAT
>JAYWEU010000308.1:0-3098 GCA_043779385.1 Pseudobdellovibrionaceae bacterium | reverse complement strand
AAATATTCTTCCAACCATTTTTAGCCCACGTCAGATCATCCATATTGGTGAATTTGTATTCAGCTTTTAATCCACCCGGCGCTGTGATTTCTTTGACTTTTTTATTGGCGTAGAATTTAAAAGTCATTCGACGGCCCAAATCATCTTCGATCTCTTTTAATTGCGTTTTATCATATTTAAATTTTAAAAAGCGACTGTTCTTGTCATACAAAGCGAGTAATTTGCCGTCCCGATCAAATCTTTGCATTGTTCCATCGACTAAGTACCGAGTGTAGTATTCTTTTTCAAGAACCAAGTATTCGGCATCATGGCCATTGGCAAAAAACTTTGTTCCTTCTTTGATATTGGCTTTCAGGCCGTACTGCTCAGCCATCAGAAGCCGCTTTGTAGGAATGTCGTAAAGCTCGGTCGCTAGTTTTTTGAAATACTCCTCGCTGACGCCACCTTTTTTTTCTGCTTTCACTTTTGCAATGATTAAACTGATGGTGCGATCCACTTCGGCTTTTGTGATTTCGCGAGGGGAATAAGTCGTTGTTGAACCACTTCCGCACTCACGGACTTTTAAGGCGCCTTCTGGCATAATTTCAAGAGAAGTTTCAAAATTTGAACACCAGCCAAACCCAAACATGCCATTAAAAAGGGAACGACTGTGATAAGTTCTTAAAACTTTCATATCGTAGCCGCTTCCATCAACTTGAATATCAATCCATGTGTTGGAGTAATTAGCTGTTCTTAAATCAACAATCGCATGAGTGGTTAGGCTTATTAGCAGCGTGGCTAGGCCCAAATAAAACTTCATTATCTACCTCGTCCTTGAAGTGATCTTCTATACTTTGATTGTAACAATTTTTTTGATGATCAGGCCACCGATTATTTCAAGGGTCAGCATGATGAAACACAGGACTAGACCTAATGTCGTATTAAACATTGGCATAATAAAAGCCGGGTCGATAACAAAAAAGACGCCAACTAAAACCAGTGGAATCACGGACACGATCAGTCCCTGCATCAGCCCTTGGGCTGTCATAGCTTGTATTTTTTTCTCGACTTTTTGGCGCTCCCGAATGACATAGACAATGGTCTCGAAGGTTTCGGCCATATTACCGCCGGTTTCTTTTAAAATATTTATCGCCGTCACAAACATTTGCACATCCGGCTTTGGAATTCGTTCGCCAAGATCAATCAGGGCGTCTTCTAAGCTTTGTCCAAACTGAGTTTGAGTGATGACTTGTTGAAACTCATTTCGTATGGGTGCGCCCATAATTTCAGTCACTCGCTGCATCGCTTGCATGGGCGCCGTGCCGGTCTTAATTCCATTGGCCATGATTGTTAAGCCGTCCACCATTTGATCGACAAACTTTGTGCATCGGCTGTCGTACATATTTTTTATGACGATGTAAGGCAGCGACCAGCCAGCGACAATTCCACCGGCGGCAAATAAAAGACCAACAACAATTTTCGGCCAAAACAAAATGAAAAACAAAACGCCCCAACCATAGCTCATGGCCAGCAAGAAGATCGTGACCTGCTTATCGCTGGCGTCAGAGCCCATCAATCTTAAAAGTTTGATGATCTCTTCGCGCTTTCCCAGGCTCTTTTTGTACAAAAAGCCAATCACCTTATCAGCCCATAAATAAATTAAGAAAGCCGTGCAAAGGCCAACCAAAGGAACAAAAATCCAATTATTATATAAAACCGACATTCCGTGTTCTCCGTTTAACTGGTTTTCTTAAGAGCGGCCGGCGTGGCCGCTTCGACTTTGGGATCGTTCGCAAAAAGTTCATTTGGAATCACAACGCCCTTGTCTTTTAATTTCTGTACAAATCTTGGAACCGTGCCCTTAAATTGAAACACTCCTAAGACTTTTCGATTTTTATCAAAGCCCGTTTGTTTGAATTCAAAAATTTCTGCTAAAGTGGGATAGTCACCTTGAATGGTTCCGACCTCGGTGATCGCTATAATTTTTCTGGAACCATCCGCACATCTGGAAATTTGCACAATTAAATTCACCGCACTGGCAATTTGTTCACGGATGGCTCTGACGGGCAATTCCATTCCAGCCATCATACACAGTGTCTCAAGACGCATAATGCATTCACGAGGATTATTGGCGTGAGTGGTCGTCATTGAACCATCGTGACCCGTATTCATGGCTTGCAGCATATCCAAAGCGGCGCCATCTCGGCACTCGCCGACGACGATTCGGTCGGGACGCATTCGTAGCGAGTTTTTAATGAGATCTCGGATACTGACGGCATTGGTGCCTTCCATGGAAGGGGGCCTAGTTTCTAGACGAACAACATGCTCTTGCTGAAGTTGCAGCTCGGCCGCGTCCTCAACAGTGATAATTCGTTCGTTGGAAGGGATGAAGGAAGAAAGCATATTTAACAAAGTAGTTTTACCGGAACCTGTGCCGCCGCTGACGACGATATTGATTCCATTTTCCACGCAGATCCGCATAAAATCGATCATCTGTCGGTTCATCGATCCATATTCAATATATTTTTCTGGGGTTACGCCGCCTTTTCGAAACTTACGAATAGTCACGGCAGGGCCATCAATCGACAAAGGCTCGATCACGGCATTCACACGACTTCCATCCTTTAACCGGGCATCAACGTAGGGAGTAGCATTGTTAATTTGGCGGCCCAGTGGTGTGACGATACGTTCAATGATACGGCGCAGATGATCATTTGAAGTAAATGTCACTGGCGACATGGCCACTTTTCCAGATTTTTCTACGAATATTTTTTTGGCGCCGTTCACCATGATTTCAGTGATGTTTGGATCGGCTAATAAATCTTCTAAGGGGCCAAGGCCTAAAGACTCTTCTAAAACTTCTTTGATAATTTTAGAACGCTCTTCGCGGGACACATCCGGAGCCTCTTTGTCGACGATCAAAGTAATTTCTCTTTTAGTTTTTTCTCGCAGTTCATTTTGTTTGGCTTCATCGCCCCGAGTTTCCGCAAGCATTTTATTAAGGTCAGCCGTTCGGATCAATTCAGAATGAACGCGAAGCTTTGTTTGCGTCATTGGATCTAATCCAGCCATCGACGAAGCTGATGGCGAATTTCCACCGGCAACCGAAGAGGGTACAA
>JAYWEU010000307.1:0-8217 GCA_043779385.1 Pseudobdellovibrionaceae bacterium | reverse complement strand
TACAGCTCACTCTTTCAAGAATTTACCTTGTCCCCGTGATTATTTTTTGTCTTTGGCAAAAAGAGTTCGGCTGGAGCGTTGCTGGCTCTGCGATCTTTATCGTGGCCTCGATCACCGACTACTACGATGGTTTTTTTGCTCGCAAATTCAATGCGGTGACCAATATGGGTAAATTTATGGACCCCATGGCTGACAAAATTTTGGTGACAAGTCTTTTAACTTATTTGATTCCAGCCGGCGTCATTGATCCTTATATGGTGATTATTTTAATGGCCCGGGACACCTACATTGGTGGCATTCGAGCCGTGGCCGCTGCCGACAATGTCATCATCGATGCTAAAAGTGGTGGCAAATGGAAGACGGCCTTACAGATGATCGCCATCCCGGCCGTTATGATCGGGCCCTGGCCCGCCCCCTTTGAAATTATTGTCAAGATCGGTTACGGACTCTTGTGGGTTTCTGTAATTTTAAGTATAACCAGTGGGATCCAATATCACCTTGCTTACCGCACGGGCCGCAAGGCCAACTAAGGATCATGAGGGGGTTAAAATGCTTAAATATTTGCAACCCGCCAATTGGTTTTTCTTTTTTATCGCGATGGCCATGTGTTGCTATATTGCTTATAATTTCAACAATAATAGAATCCAAACTAATACTCGTAGCGTGCCCGTGGCGGCGAGCCTGATTCGCTCTATTGTTCGGTAGATTTTTTTATCTAGTTTTGATCTTGTATTTTCTGCGATTCTTTTTGTCTGACGCCTAAAAAATAGCCAATTGTAAAAAAGCTCAGTCCTAAAACAACAAACACAATCCATTTTGTCAGGCTTCGACGAATCACAGGCTTCATCGGAGCACATTAACCGTTGACACCCCTAGCCCACAATGAGTAATTTGGCCTCCTTAACGACAAGTCGGAATTTTATTCCAGACCGATGCGGGAGTAGCTCAGTTGATAGAGCGGTGCCTTGCCAAGGCACAGGTCGCGGGTTTGAGTCCCGTCTCCCGCTCCAATTCACATGGCACCCTTAGGGGCTGAATTGGAATTCCGCAAGACCCACAAGTACTTATAAACACACAAGATCAAGATTCCATTTTTCAGCGAAGACCTCTCTAGGACCCCCTAGATAGCTCAAGTTCCCTGCCAAATCCCTGCCACCGCCGCCTCTCTTCGGAAAATTTTCCCGAAGTTCAGATTTGCTGAACTCCGAACAAATTTTCCCAATGTTCAATTTCATACTCTGAAACCCACAACAGGAGAGGATTCTATGGAGAACCACGGACTCATCATTCGGCACCTGCGCCTTCTTGCAGGACTCAGCGTTCAACTTACAGCAGAAAAAATAGGTCGCAGCAAAGGCTGGATCAGCGAAATAGAAAACAACACCGGCAATTGCAAACTGACCGAATCGGAATTCAACAGAATTGTTGGAGCCCTTGAAGGAACCAAACACCGATCGATGTTCAAGACATGGGCTGCGACTTACAAAAATCGTGACCGCACTGCCAAGACATACGACGGAGCAGTCTTAAGATTCATTCGCCTTAAAAAAGGCTATGATCTCGCAACGGCCTCGAAACTTGTCGGTTTGTCTTTAAGTTATATTTCAAAGATCGAAACCGGTGCGAAGCCTGTGACTTTGGAAATGAGAAATCAAATCATGACCGGCTATGGGTACAGTCCTTCAAGTTTCAAAAACTTGAGTACGGATCCAGTTCGGTCAAAGGCTGTTCCATGCAAACTCAAACTTGAGATTTTGCTTCATGCTTTGCAACCCGAGCAAATTGAATCTGTTTTTCACTACGCTCATTCACTGATAACGGCAGATAAGTTGTAGAATATTTAATATGAACCAAGGAGCAGCTTTATGGGCCTCAACAAATTTTTCGAAGCAATTGCAATTATTGTTATTCTCGCGGCATCAACTGGACAGCTACCGCGACTTGTTCGCGAAGTGCAAATCGCCCAACTCCAGCTGCTGAAGGCATCACAGTCTAAAGGTTGGGGACAAGCAATGCTTTTACCGCATTTAAAATAATAAGGCGGACAACTTTTTAAAAAGATTCTTTGAACTACTATTCGTGATCAGCAGGGTAATTCAAGTGACTTAACTGTTCGTCAACTTCACCTTATTTAGAATCTGGGTTTGGGAGAGATTGCCCAAACTCCCACAGGCAATTCTAGGCGAATCAGGTCCAAAAAAAAGTTTTCCTAAAAGCCTAACCTAATTCGCTCGTTAAACAGTTATCTGTGATTCCGAAAAATTCAAACGGGGTGAGGTTAGCCTTACTGCAAGATAAGCGACCCTAGCTACAACTACTCAGTTTCATTTTTTGAGAAAAGATAGAATGCTAAAGCTATCAAAACAAACTCTCCAGCGAATAAAATAAGAAAAGTATTTTGATCAAGTGCGATCGAAAGAAAACTGAACTCCAATTGCGTGTTGTTAATAGCCCCCGTAAACTGGCGAGAATTTGAAATGATATGGGCCAAGACCAAAAATAAAAAAGCAAGTTGGCTTTTTTTAATAAATGTTAATCTTTTATTGATTAAAACATTCTGAGGTTCAGGTTCCTTTGCCTGATTTTTTTTCATTTTCCTATACTCCATAAATAGAGCAAAACTTGAAAGTATAACAGTTCCTAATAACACCGTCAGATCGGCAGGGTTATGAATTGATTCCCGAGGTGATGAAATACCAGCAAATGAAATAGCTGCTATAATTACCACGTAAAATACGGCAAATCTCCAAAACACTTGTCTAGGCAACTTTAACCACCTTATTGTTGAGGAGAAATTCTCATCCAGCTAGTCCCCTCTGGGATATCATTTCTGTTATTATAATCCATTCCAGAATTAAAAATATTACCACCAAAATTTCCAATCTGATCTCCAAGTATTCTGCTCGCAGCATTTATCGCGCCCACCTGATAAAAGGCACTTGCGCTCCGTAACGCAACTACACCGCCGACCAGCCCGCCTGCTGCGCCTAACAACACGCCTTTACCAACATCGCCCCCGAAGACACTAGCCTGCAGCCCTCCGGACAAGGCTCCCGCAACGGCACTCCCAATTAAAAGCCCACTTACTTAAGCCCTTCCGTTGGATATGTCAGCACAAGAATCTCTGACTATGGGATCTTTGGCCTTGATGGCGGCCTTGCGACTCCGGTTGCAACCTTGCTTGCCGGATATCAATTCGTCAACCCGCAAAATGGTTTTAGAGTCAACGCAGGTCTTGGCTACCGTTTAGTTCAGGAAAATACAATTTTTGTGAAAGACAGTTCTGGCAAAGAAATTTTGCGGGATAAATCTTCTAACCTGAATGGCTTGGCGATTGATCTCGGCATTGGGATAATGTTTTAAAACTTAGTTTGTGGCCCCAATCTTAAATTAAGACTGGGGCCTGTTAAAATTTCTAAGCTAGATCGTAGCGATCAAGATTCATCACCTTATTCCAAGCCGCAACAAATTCATGCACAAACTTTTTCTGAGAATCACTGCACGCATAAACTTCAGCCACCCCTCGCAATTGCGAGTTTGAACCAAACACAAGATCTGAAACAGTGCCTGTCCATTTAAGAGCTCCTGTTTTTCGATCGTGTCCTTCTAAGATAGCTTCAGACGCCGCAGATTTATGCCACTTCGTTTTCATATCTAAAAGGTTCATGAAGAAATCGTTGGTTAAAGTTTCAGTTTTTTGAGTCAACACACCGTGCTTTGCATGGCCAAAGTTTGCACCCAAGACACGCAGTCCACCGACAAGCACAGTCATCTCTGGCGCCGTTAGCGTCATTAATTGCGCTTTATCAATCAACAATTCAGCAACGAAAGCCTCATGTCCTTTTTTAACATAATTTCGAAACCCATCAGCGACAGGCTCAAGCACAGAAAATGATTCCACATCTGTTTGCTCTTGTGTGGCGTCCATACGTCCTGCCAAAAATGGAACCTTCACTTCATGTCCGGCTTTTTTAGCACCGGCTTCAACCGCAGCACAACCACCCAAAACAATCAGGTCTGCCAAAGAAACTTTTTTTCCAGTTGTTTGAGCACTGTTGAAATCCTTTTGGATCGCTTCTAGTTTTGGCAAAATCTTTGCAAGTTCTGCTGGCTGATTCACTTCCCAATCTTTTTGCGGAGCCAAACGAAGACGCGCCCCATTCGCACCGCCCCGCTTATCACTTCCACGGAATGAAGCCGCTGAAGCCCAAGCTGTCGTCACTAACTGAGAAATGGAAAGGCCTGAAGCAAGGATTTTTGTTTTCAACGAAGCCATATCTTGCTCATCGATTAATTTATGATCGACCGCGGGAATCACATCTTGCCACAATTGTGTTTGCTTCGGAACAAGAGGCCCTAAGTAACGAGAAAGAGGACCCATATCTCGATGAGTTAACTTGTACCAAGCCTTAGCGAACACATCAGCAAATTCAGCCGGATTCGCATAAAAGCGTCGAGAGATCTTTTCGTAAGCAGGATCCATTCTTAAAGCAAGGTCTGCTGTGGTCATCATGGGAGCATGTCGCTTTTTTGGATCATGAGCATCGGGCACCGTCGTGGCCGCAGCTGGATCCTTAGGTTTCCATTGATGAGCACCGGCAGGACTTTTTGTTAATTCCCACTCATACTTAAATAAGTTTTCAAAATAATTATTGTCCCATTTGATCGGATTTGTGGTCCAAGCGCCTTCGATCCCGCTTGATATTGTATCAGCCCCTTTACCAGTCCCGAAGCTGTTGATCCATCCAAAGCCTTGCTCTTCAATCACGGCCCCTTCAGGTTCAGCACTGACATATTTTCCTGGATCTGCAGCGCCATGGCTCTTTCCAAAGGTGTGACCACCAGCGACCAGGGCCACAGTCTCTTCGTCGTTCATGGCCATGCGAGCAAAGGTTTCTCGGATATCACGTGCTGAAGCGACGGGATCAGGCTTGCCGTTAGGTCCTTCTGGATTGACATAAATCAAACCCATCTGCACAGCGGCCAGTGGATTCGCCAGGTTTCGGTCGCCCGTATAGCGCTCGTCGCCCATCCATTTGGTTTCATGTCCCCAGTGAATATCTTCTTCGGGTTCCCAGATATCTTCACGACCGCCCGCAAAACCATAGGTCTTAAAACCCATGGAATCAAGAGCCACGTTACCAGTCAAAATCATCAAGTCAGCCCAAGAAAGTTTAGCGCCATATTTTTGTTTGATCGGCCAAAGTAAACGCCGAGCCTTATCTAAATTTCCGTTATCAGGCCAGCTGTTTAATGGCGCAAACCGCTGTGATCCAGAACCACTTCCACCCCGTCCGTCAGCCGTGCGGTAAGTTCCGGCGCTATGCCAAGCCAGACGAATAAAAAATGGACCATAGTGCCCGTAATCTGCAGGCCACCAATCTTGAGAATCTGTCATCAGTGTCGTTAAGTCTTTGACCACAGCATGAAGATTAAGAGTCTTAAATTCTTTCGCATAATTAAAATCCGGAGCCATCGGATTCGATTTCCTCGATTGTTGGTGCAAGACTTTTAAATTCAGTTGATTGGGCCACCAGTTTGCATTCGGTTGTGGTCGAGCGACGCCCTGAGGACGGGCAGAGCCTGAAAACGGGCACTTTGGTTCAGATGATATTTCAGTAGACATTTTTTCTCCTTTTGATTTTACAAATTAATGGCAGCGAATTCCTTCATTAAAATAAATGCATTTCCCGTCGTAATCTTGCCGCCCACAAGTTTTTGATTTTGTGCAACCGTTATCTCCGCAGTCCGCGATCACATTAAAAAAAACACAATGCCCATCATAATCAACTCGCCCACAAACCTGGGCTTCTCCGCAATAGCGGCCGGTCAAAGTCGTTTCGTTAAAAAAAACACAATGGCCATCATAGTCCACTCGTCCACAGGTTTTTGAAGTGGCTGACTGCAAAGATCCTGACGGGCCCATCGCACAGGTCACCGTCGTGCTGACATTGGCTTGAATTAAAACGGATTCGCCGGGAGCTAAATTCACCTGTCCCGCGTAACCGCGGCTGACCAACAAAAATAAAATGGCGCAGATGATCCTCATAAATTCTCCTTTTGCTCTAAGTCCAGTGAGACCGTATTTTGATTTCTGGGATAAAACATTGTCAACGAATTATACCTTCATTCAGATAACCCAAATCTTTAAAAACATCGGCTGCGGTTTAAAGGGTGGTTTTAAGGACACATGTCTTTGCACTTGCTGCTGCTAGGCGCAAAATGGTGTCCTTAGAGCTCTGTCATTAGGCAATTTGCCTGTACGGAATCAGGCAGAATTACCAGAATGTTCTTTTTAATTTCCACCGCAGGTGTAGTTGAATTTAACACTGGCTATGCCAGTTCCAAGCGTCACCGTAAATGATGTTTTACTTTGAGCTGAAACATAATAGGTCCCGGTATAGTTCGTTGCCGGTGTCACCGTACAGAAAGTATAATTTGGAAAAGCATTTGCAAAAGTCACTGTACAGGCCGTCGTCGCCCCAGTCCCTAAAGTAAACTGGCCACTGTTGTTGTTACTTCCCGTCGTTGCAACAGGAGGACTTGTTCCACAAACACTGATCGTCGGCACCGCACTTGAATTTAACAAGGCCTGCGTCGAACGCACACTTCCCGTTACATCCAGTGGATAACTTGGCGCCGTGTTGGCGATGCCCACACTTCCCGACGAGTTAATTGTCATCCGACGAGCATTGGCAGTGATCAAATGCAGAGACGGCGTGTTCGCAAAAACACTTGTTGACTCCATCATCATGCCACCTGATTTACCGGACTCATTGGTGTCAGCTTCTGTGCTGAGCTTCATCAGCAATCCCACTTGTCGGGTCGAAGCCGTGTTCATCGGCTGATTTTTGTGACGGATCACGACTAAATCACTGTATGAATTGTAAGTTAACCCACCCGTTGCAATTTCTAATTTAGGGACGATCGAAGGAAACAAAGCGGCTCCAGAGACGATGGACGTCGAGGCCGAACCCCCAATGATGGCATTTCCGACACCAAGGGCCACCTGCTTTTCAATACTGTATCCAACACCCCCTGGATCGACTAGAAAAGGCAAATTAATTGTTAGGCTTGTATCACTGGCGATGGCTGTCACTGTTCTTTCAACTCCTGAAGTTGAAATCACATCGCCAACAACTAATTCTTGTGTAAACAGGGTCGATGTTCCGGTGATTGTCGTGGACGCCCCTGCGATGGTTCCAGTGCCCGTCTGCGCCCCATTCACTTCAAAAAGACTTGTTGGAGTGGTGGTCCCAATACCGACGTTGCCGCCCATGATGGCCATTGTGTTGTTGAGAGAAAGTGTACTTCCTGTATCACCGCCCAAAAAGACTCCAACCGACCCAACGCCTGTGACGTTTCGATATGGCGTATTTCCTGCACCAATGCCAACACTATAGTTACCCAAGCCGCTACCAACTGTTCCTCCAACGGCTACGGAGTGCCCTACTGAAAGAGAATAATCGGCACTTGCGATGACATTTGAGCCACCTGTTACACTCCGGGATCCAGAAGTCGAAGTCGCATAACCAAGAGCCACACCACCTGAGTTGTTTGCCGTAGCACTATCCCCTAAAGCGATAGCTGACCACCCTGATGCGACCGAGCCATTTCCTACCGCGATACCGTAACCTGATGAATTAGCCGTGATATTGCCGCCGACATTCAATGCCCCAGCGATATCGAGCTTCGCCGTCGGAGTCGTCGTACCAATGCCGACGTTACCGGCAGCATCGATTCGCATTCTTTCAAGACCCGCCGTCGAAAGCCCTAAAGTATTTGTTCCGGCGTTGAATAATTCTAAAGTGCCAGCACCCACTCCGACAGACGGTGCAGCGGCTGTTCCAATCGATGAAATTAAGGCTCCGGTCAATGTGTCGCCTGCTCTATTCACAGGCGTGTAACCCAAGGCACTGGTCACATCGGCGGCCAGTAAACTGGTCGCACCCGACGTGACGCGACCTTTTGAATCTGTCGTGACTTTAACATAGGTCCCAGGGGTTCCAATATTTGGCAGACCCGATGACACTGCTGTTGAAATCGCTGCATCAACATAGGTTTTGTTCGTGATGTCACTGCCAGCGCTGGGGGTTCCTAAAAATTGCGGAGCATTCGTGAATGAAATCGAGTTCGAAAAAGTGGCCGTCGAGCCCGGCTGGGATCTTTCTAAAAACAGTGGGAAAAATGTGGACAAGGTACCTAGACCTTTAACAA
>JAYWEU010000306.1:0-21447 GCA_043779385.1 Pseudobdellovibrionaceae bacterium | reverse complement strand
TTCATCTGAATTGTGTAGCTCTTTATTTTGGCCACGCTCACAAGTAAGTTTTTTTTTGGCATCAATACCTTCAAGAGTGATGCTATGAGGTAATTTTTTTTCAGAGAGGGATGTTTCCCTTATTTTTATGAGTTGAGTTAAAGCTATCTGAGAGGCCTCTTGAAATCCATCTTGATCGACCACTTTCATTTTTAAATCTGAAGAGTCTGAATCCTTTAAATAGGATGTTAAGATGCGCATCATATGTTCATTTTCAGTTAATACATCTGGGAAATTATTTTTTTTAAGAGCTTTAAGCTCAAGACCTTTTGATCCCACAACAACTATCTTAGAAGCTTCTGGATTATAAAAACCAGCCTGACCTGAACTGGATTTGCAAAATAAATATTTAGAGACAGAGGGACCAAATTGAAGTGTATCATATTTTATGCGGTGAGTTTCTTTGCAAGAAAAAGATTCATTACCAATATCTATCGTTGGATTCAAATTGCTAGATTGCCCCATATTTGCAAAGAAAAAGATATGAATAAAAACAATAATGGCGACGGATATCCGCATAAATATCTTATCGGATATTACTCGCTCAATGTGAACCTATTCAGGCCTTTGGACCAGTGTGATCTTAAGTTGGCCTTTTGAAGCTATGGATAGCCAGTTAGACTTGTTTATAGGATTGTCACGCAAAGACATGAGCTTATAAAAAAAGAGGTGTGGGTTATCAAACAATTATCAATGAAATCCTGCTGGCAAAAGCTGTTTAACTTATAAATTAATGTGGAAATCAAAAACTCAAGTTTACGAAATTTGGAGAATGTTCTCCACGATTTCTGAGAACACATCTGAATTCAATCACTTAGCAAAAAGTCGTAAGCCTGAAGAGCGGTTCTAAAGTTGTCCCTTAAGGGGCACCATTTCTTTAAGCTGATTTATGAGCTCCGTCAACAGCCAAGAATTGAGCCACGGTCTTTGACGGCACTTTAATCTTCCAAATAAAAGCATCAAAAATATAATGAGATGTGGAAATTGTCACAAGCACCCCAAGAACAAAAGCCGAGACCAATGACGATGGTGCAAATCCGTAACGATAAAAGAAGAACGCCCACAGCAGTCCTCCGACCGCGAGTGGCGCATAATATCTAAACCATGCAGGCCAGGTCTTTCCTTGAATCTTTGAAGGTCTGACTTGAAAAACCAACCATAAATAGGGGGCCGCATGAAGACCGTCAATGTAAATGGCTTGTTCGCCATGCACGTTAAAACAAATCCCCCCATACCAAGCTAAGCCAGTTGAAAGAAAAATAATTAGTTTGCCCAGCGGGAAAAGTTGGCTTTTCTTGTAATTCCATAATTGAAATCCAATATAGACTGCTAAAATCGACCAGAATAAAAAAATGGCTGTCTTGTAAATAACTTGATGAGGGAAAAAAAATAAATCACCCGGCATCAGCCAACCAAAATCTTCTTTTTGCAATTCTTCTCCCGTATGCAACATCACAAGTGGAAGGCAGGTCAGAGAATAAATCAAAAGTTTATCAAGTCGGATTTGAAGGGGCGGCAAGCTATGACCGGATTTTGTTTGTGAAAATCGCATCCATCCATACTGCTGCCGAAGAACATGGAAAATACTGAGATAGGCGACAATTGAAAATGCAATCTTAGGGACCCAGTAAAATAAGCCAAATAAGCACGTGAATAGAATCAGCGGCACAAATAGCAAACCACTAAACTCGGCCTTTTTTTCACCTTTATAAACCTGCTGAAAACTGGACAAGGCATGGGGAATGTCGAAAAACGCCAAAAATAAAATATTGAAAATAATAAAATTTTTCGCATCATTAAGATTTGCAGATTCAGCCATAAAAATGATTTGTTGGACGGCGAAAAAAAACCCTAAAAGAAGGATGAAAACACAGATATCTTGCCGTCGACTAAAAACCCAGCCAGTGTCTTCAAAATATTTTTTCATAGATTATTATTTTAAAGGTCTTTTTAGGGGATTTAAACACTTTAATCAGCAGCTAGACCCGGTCGTATTTGCACCTTTCGTTTTCGCTGCTGATATTGACACGCAATAAGGCCAGTGCCAGCCTATTAACTTGGGATTAACTACAAGTGGCCTTAATTACAAAAAGCGAGACCGTGGAAGCTGGTGGGATTTTATTTTGCCTTTGGCTTTACTTGCTACAGCGGGATTTTTTTTAAAGTCAAATTTCGGTCGTCTTCCAAATCCTTCAGAATGGGTGGATCATGCGCGAATCTCGATTCAAAAACATAACTTTTCTGAAGCTTTGTCCGAGACCCTTAAACTGGTCGATGCTTTCCCTAAAAATCATATTTATTTAAATCAAGCCGCGACTCTTTATTTTGAATTGGGAAAGCGGGACGAAGAAGCTACGATGCTAGAGCGGTTTCTTCTGAGCGCCCCTGAACCCTCAGAGGCTTGTCCCCGATTGCCAGAAGCGTACCGGGCCCAACAAGCTTTTATGAAAATGCTTGATGCCGCCAAACGCTGTCTTGCTTTGGAGCCTCAAAATTCAGATTTTTTATTGGAGCTTGGCCTTTCCTTTGAGCGAGCTGGTCAGCCACAAGAAGCCCTGGAGATTTTCCAAAAAGGCGCCGTTCAGTTTCCAGAATATCTTGATTTTTCTATTGGTCATGCTCGAGTTCTTCTGCATCTCGGGGAAACACAAAAAGCCTGGGATGAGATTATGATCGTCATAAAATCTCGGCCAGAACTGACGGATGCGCAGGAAGTGGCTCAAGCGGCAGGTCAACTGTTAGGAATTGATTCCAGTCGCTTTAATTTCAAGAAATCGAATTTGGAAAAACCACAATGAGATTCCTTTTGCCCAAACTGATCCGACCCTTTTTTCATGCTGTGTGGCTTTTCACTAGCTTCTATTGTCTTCTGGCTTATGTTCCTTTCACTTATCGGCAGGTCCTGGGCATCAAACTTCTTCCCTGGCTGAGTCAGCTTGCCGCAGCCCAACCCTGGCTTGTTTTTTTAGTCACGATACTTTTAATAGTTTCAGTTTTTAAAATAGAAAAAAAGGACTCTGTCTCGCCAGAAGATCAACGGGAGCTTTTATTTTTAGGAGTTGTTACCGTCCTATTAACTTTTTGGGATCTACCAAAACACTTAACAAACGATGGCACTTCTTTGGCATGGAGCTTAGCTAGCCTCATCCCTGTTTTTTGGTTAGCCTTTTTTGACCTGCGAAATACATCTCGGCTCAAAACAAAAGGAGAGACTTCTTGGGTCCTGATTTTATGCGCCTTGTTCTCTGGCGCCTTAATATCAATTTGCGTTGGCCTAGCCTACAATGGGATGAAATTAAAATGGCTTCTGCCAGGCATTGGGCTTTCGCTATTGGCCGTCAGTCTATTTTGTTTTGTCGAACAACTTTTTCGCCAGCTTAATTTAAATTTGGAAAAAAAATTTCGTGGCTACGGTCTGGCTTTAGGGGCACCAATAGTCTTCTTTTTGTTAAACAAAGTTTGTGCTTCGATCGCGTTATTTGATAGTCCAGCCGTTATTTGGAGCCTTGCTTTTGGTTTTGCTGTCGGACTGGCTCTTGCCGGAATTTCAATGCAAAGTTTCCTTCGCCAGGGTCAAAGCCAAATAACTTCTGAGGAAGATGTCACAGGTCTTTTTCTATTTGTAAAAGGCCTTCAGCCTTTTGGGCACTCTTTGATCGGTAAAGTTTTATTTTGGGTGTCCTGGCTGGGATCCATCTATTGGGTTAAACACTTTATTCCAAGCCTGGATTGGAATGGCCTGCTTCAGCAAACAGCCGTCACGATTCTTTTAGCGATTGGTTTTTTTAAAATCTATCTTCATGTCAAATCGTGGTCAATATTGACCGGCAGAGATAAAGATCTTAACAGCACGATGATGGGCCTTCTTTCAATTTATATTTTAGGATGCCTTTTCTTTTTGCATCAAAAAACTGTCGGTGAAAAAACAAATAATCCCCTTTTTGCGATTGCCGAAAGCAGTCTTTTTTCACAATCAGAAAATTCTGACTTTTATCAATTTTTACAGAAATATATGAATCTATCTAGCCAAGTAGATATTCATTTGGCCGATGTGCCTCTGCCAGAAAAGCAATCTGAGACTGTCCCTACAGACACTCCAAATATTTTTATATTTGTGATCGACAGCTTAAGGCAAGATTATTTAGGGCCTTATAATAAAGACGTTAGATTTACCCCGGAAATAAACCAGTTTTCTGCTGGCGCGCTGGTGTACAAAAAAGCTTTCACCCGATTCGGAGCGACGGGGCTTTCAGAGCCTTCTATTTGGGCCGGACGCTTTTTACCACATAAGATGTATCCAAAACCATTTTCTCCGATAAATACTTTAGAAAAATTAGTGCACGCTGAAAATTATTCTGCATGGATCAGTCGAGATTCTATTTTAAAAGAAATTTTAAGTTCGACAGAGTCAGCTCAGAATCTTGACGCCGGGGTCGCGACGCAAGATCTAGAGTTTTGCAAAAGCTCCCGGGAAATCATCCAGCGATTCAAGTCTTTGGATGGAGATAAAAAAAAATCTCCGGTCTTTGTTTATACGCAATCACAAAATATTCATATTTCAGTTCTGGCCAACAAGAAGAAAAATAAATCCGACGCTAAGATTTATGATAATTTTGACTCCGTTTATGCAACAGAAGTCGAAAAAGTCGATGCTTGTTTTGGCGAATTTATTCGTGACCTTAAAAAAATGGGCCTTTATGAAAATAGCATTGTGATTCTAACGGCGGACCATGGAGATTCCTTAGGGGAAAATGGCCGCTATGGGCATGCCTACACAATTTTCCCAGAGATTATGCGAATTCCACTTTTGATTTCTTTACCTTTAGCTATGAAAAACGAATTTAAAACAATGACAGATCGTCTGGTTTTTTCGACAGATTTAGCTCCCAGCCTTGGCTTCCTTTTGGGCCGCGCAACGAAGGCGACTCATTGGTCGGAAGGACAAAGTTTTTTTTCTAAAACAGAATCTGAACTTGCTGCCCGATTAGAAAATGAGCACCTTGTGATGTCAAGTTACGGACCCGTCGCAGGCCTTCTTTCAAGCGATGGTCAATCGATCTATATTTCAGACGCCGTGAATTTTACTGATGAATCTTATACTATCAACGACAAAGGAGCTTCAAGCTTAGGTGTCTCCTCAGACTTGAAATTACAAAATGAAAAAATTATTCGCGAAAAGATTTTGGATCTGTACAGCTATTTTAATATTAAGCTTTGAACTTTTCTTCCCGAAAGAAGCTAAAAGTGCCGAAGAGCCTGTCCTTGCGCCCGTCATCAGCAACAACAAGGTTTCAGTGTCTTATACTCAAGATACTTTAGATCAGGGTTTTACTGATTGGCGAATGGTCTCGACGGCCATCTCACATCAATTTGATTTTGGCTCTTTGATAGGTCGATTGAATCAAGCCCATCGCTTTGACTCTGATGGGAATCAGTTTGAAATCGATTCTTATCCACATCTTAGGGAAGGAACTTATGCTTACTTAAATATCGGATATTCTAAGGACTCGATTTTTCCAAAATATAGATTTGGAGCCGAAATTTACCAAAATCTGGGGCAAGCCTGGGAAGCCTCACTTGGTTTTCGCAAATTAATTTTTCAAAATTCAACCGTGACAATTTGGACGGGAACTGTTGCCAAATATATCGGAAATTACTATTTGGTGTTACGAATCAACACAGTTCCTGATGAGGCTGGAAATTCCATTTCATACGGGCCTCAGGTCCGTAGATACTTTGGGGACCATGACTACGTAGGAATTTCAGCAGGGTCTGGACGTTCACCCACTCAGGTGGCTAACGACAGTCGAGTCTTGATTCTGGTTTCAAAGCGCATTTCACTGGAAGCCCAGTTTGAAATCAAACCGACTTGGGGACTGACAGCTAGCCTTGGGGACAGTGAAGATGAAATTCGCGAAGGCGTGGTACGCCGAGATCAAAGTTTTTCCCTAGGGCTTGAAAAAACTTTTTAAAGCAATGGGCCTACCAAGGCGCTTTAGAATCAGAGGATTTTCACCGAGAAGTTTCAGAGACGAAATGCTGGATAACACAGGCCAATCGATCGGAGCTGACCTTGTCCATGGACGCTTTCAAATTTAATCCAAAATATATTTCACCCCCAGGCGAACGACATATTTTATTGGCGGAGGACGGAGAAATCCATGCTCGAATTTTATCGGCCATTCTTGTCAGAGCTGGGTACAAATTTAGTTGGGTGATCGATGGCATTCAAGCTTATGAAGCTATTACGGGCGGATTTAAGCCCGATCTTTTAATCACTGATGTGATGATGCCTGGGATGTCTGGTTTTGAATTATTAACCCGACTTAGTGCCGAAAAATTATTACCCCCGACAATTGTTTTAACTGGCGTCCAAAAAGAAGAAGAAGTTTTAAGAGGCCTAGAGTGCGGCGCCCTTGATTATATTAAAAAACCTTTTAGCCCTTCCGTTGTTCTTGCCAGAGTGCAATTGGTCCTTAACCGCAAAGGCATTTAGCATGCCGTCCACCGACTTCCGACTTTTATTAGACACACTGATCGGCAAAGTCGTTTTCTTTGAAACCATTCTTCTGACGTCTGGAATTTTGCTAACAATTTTTATATTGGCGTGGAGGAATATTTTATCTACCTTTCTTAAGAAAAATGAAGAAACCTTAAGTGAAGGCTTGATTGATTTTCTATTTAACGAAAAGTCCGTCAAGGTTAAAATCTGGCCCTGGCAGAAAAACATTTACCGTGATGCTATTCTTCATCAAATTCATGCTCTTGCGGGCCAAGAGCGCGACAAAATGGTGGCCCTGTACGCTGAAAGCGGTTTCCTTTTTAGAGATCAAAAGCAAACGCGATCTCGCTCCTGGGCCCATCGATTAGTGGCCTTGATTCGTCTTGATGCTCTTTCATTAATTAGCACCCATCATATTTTTATCCGTGCCCTTAAGGATTCTCATCCATTGGTCGTCCTAGCAGCAATACGGGCTCTCAGTCGATTAGAAAAAAATGCGATCTCTGACCAAAACCTTTTTATTCATCCCAATCTTTTATTAAAATCTTTGGAAAATGTTGGCTTAGAACGAAGAACAGCACTGATCGAAGTCATTTCTAATATTGGCTTTCACCATGGCGCTCAGATCATTTGTGACTACATGAAGGATTGCAAAAATTCAGAAATGTCGATCGCTTGTGCCCATGTCTTGGGCGAATTGCGGGATCCCCTGGCCATGCCGATTTTCTTACATGCCTTGAATTTTCCAAATTTAAACTCTGAGGCTTTTTTAATCAAAGTCTTAGACTCGATACCGCTGATCGCAGATCCTGAAGCCATCAAGCCACTGCGAAATTTCTTGCAACACAAATCGTCGACCCTTCGAGCCCGCGCAATTATTGCTCTTGCCGCTCTGGGAGACGAGGACTCCCGTCATGAAATAGAAACCCTTCGCCTCCATGATTCAGAAATTGAAGTTCGCCGGGCCTTGCAGAAAATTGAAAGGAGAGTGGTGTGATGTTTTTACAATGGATTAGCACCCTCACTTTAAGCTACTTTAAATATTCGATTTACTACTATTTTACAGTTAACTCGATCTATTTAATTCTTCTTTTAATGGCTGTTATTTCGATTCGAAAGCAAATGAAATCAAGGCTTTTAATTGACAGCATGAAGCACCGATTTTCTGTCTTTGCACCTGGGATTTCTGTTTTGGCCCCGGCGTACAATGAAGAAGCAACGATCAGCGAGTCGATTAAATCATTTTTGATGCTGGATTATCCTAATTACGAAGTCATCGTGATAAATGACGGCTCGACCGACAAAACTCTTGAGCGTTTGGCTGAGACGTTTTTGCTTGAGAAGGATTCATTTTTTTATGATTCCCGGCTTTCGAAAACTGAAATTCGTGGAACCTATCGTTCGAAGTTGCACCCGAATTTAATTGTCATCGACAAAGACAATGGTGGAAAAGCAGATGCCTTAAATGTTGGAATTGGTTTTTCACATCTTGATATTTTTTGTGCTGTGGATTCGGACTCTTTACTTGAAACTGATGCGCTAGCTAGGATTGTTGTGCCTTTTATCGAAGATCCTTTGCGGACCATCGCCAGTGGTGGCACCATCCGAATTGCCAATGGTTCAGTGATCAAACATGGTCGGGTTCAACAAGCTGAACTTCCTCAAACATTTCTTCCGTTGATGCAAGTCATAGAGTACACACGGGCTTTTCTTTGTGGGCGCATTGGCTGGAACGCTTTGAATGCAACGCTTGTCATATCTGGCGCATTTGGACTTTTTTCAAAACATGCCATTCAAAAAATCGGAGGCTATCTTGAGGGCTCCGTCGGTGAAGATATGGAGCTGATTGTTCGTATTCACAGGTATTACCGCGCCCGTGATGAGGATTATCGCGTTGTATTTGTTCCTGATCCAGTTTGTTGGACGGAGGCCCCTGAAAACATCGCCACCCTTCGCAGGCAAAGGAATCGGTGGCAACGCGGACTTGCAGACACTCTTTTTAAGAATAAAGATATGATTTTAAATCCTCATTTCGGAGGCCTTGGTCTTTTTGCAATTCCCTACTTTTTTTTCGTTGAACTTCTAGGTCCTTTGGTTGAATTGGCTTCCTATGCGACTTTGTTGATCGGCGGGCTTTTAGGTATACTGGATCGTCAGACTTTAATTCTTTATTTTGTGGCTGGAATATTTTATGGAATTCTAATGAATATTGCGGCATTACTGATGGGCGAAATATACTTTCCTAAATATCCAAAGGTTCGCCAGTTTTTGAAACTAATTCTGATTAGCTTTTTAGAGGCCTTTGGTTATCGCCAGTTGAACCTGATCTGGAGGCTGGAGGGTTTATATGATTACTGGCGCGGCAATAAAGCCTGGGGAAAAATGCAAAGAAAAGGCTTTCAAAATAATCCACCAACGTCTAAGGCCTCCTAATCAAAGACCAAAGCCAATTTAACCTTTCGAAGTTTTTGCGGCTCTGATCCACAGACGAATGGGAGTCATTTCTTTTTCGGTAAGACCCATAAAATGCATTTGGATATTAAAGACTGATTCGGTTTTGTCTTCCTCACAGCCAACGACCCGCATAAAGGGAGGCGCAATCCCCAACTCTAAAAAAAATGGACTTCGCAAGCGAATTTTCATCCCAATCGGCATCGGCATGCCCGTTTGAATTTTTAAACCAACTTCTGAAATTTGCACAATCTCTGTTTTTAGTTCAAACTCTGCAGCAGCTCTAAGGGATCCAACCGCAAAACTATCTTTGATTTTCATCTTCTTATTTAATAGAGTCGTTACTTTAGAAGTCAAAATATCAGGATCGATGGGCTTTACGATATAATCGTCAGCTCCTGATAAAACTCCCCGCTTGATATCCTTGGCTTCTCGCCGACCGGTTAAAATAATAATCGGCAGGGCTTTTGATTTGGGCTGGGCGCGAAGAGTTCTAATAAAATCATATCCAGAAATTCCACCAGGCATCATTAAATCGGTAATGATAAGATCAAAATGCTCTCCGGCAATTTTTTCTAAACCGTCTAATGGATCAAGGCAAGTGACTGTGACATGCCCAATGGTCGCCATCACAGAAGTGACAATTTTTAAAATGCTTTCGCTGTCGTCGACCACTAAAATCTTAGCCATACAGACCTACTATCTTACCGTGGGATCGCTCGGAGATGAAATTACAAACTAGCTGGCCATGGACTTAGGTGGGGTCGTCAAAGTTTTCAATGCATTGAACATGACCTCATCAACCTCTTCTTTATGGTACATGTCAATTTTTGCAATAGCTTCACTTGCGCTACAGGCATCAGAGTTAGGGCCTTTGATCGTGTAGTTACAAAATAGGTCCGTGATAAATATCAATCTAGCAAACGGATGGATATCAGCTTTTTTAAGTCTTCGAGGGTAACCGTGGCCCAAACAGTCTTCATGGTGTTGGTAGGCAACTTGAATAATATCGGTTGGCATGGCTCGGAGAGCTTGTAAAATATCTTTCCCACGCATGGCATGGGTCTCAATCAAAGATCTTTCTTTGGCAGTTAATAGATGTCGGGGCTTATCGACAATGTCCTTATCGATTTCCTTCTTTCCAATATCATGAAATAGACCAGCCATACTAATTTTAAAAATGTTTGCAGCTGAATCCCAATTCATTTGTTTTGCAATCATGACCGAAATGGCAGAAACCCCTAAAGCATGCGCGTATTGGTAATCGCTATGTTCATTAAGGCCCATCAAAAGGCTTAAAGAGTCTTCGTCTTCAGCAACGATTGAAAGACTTGTTTCGACAAAATCTTTCGCCGATCGAAATGCTTTTTCATCCAACCCACCAACAAAGGCTTGTTCTAAGACACTCTCGCCGGTGTACTGAAGAAACGCTTTCTTTTTTTCAGCAGAAATAGCGCCAGCGTCTTTCATTGATTTAGCTAATTTTAAATTGAAACCTACTAAAGATGCGTAATCTTCTTTTTTTACATAAAGAAAGTTAATCCCCTTGTTTTTATAAGTCTTAATTTGATCAAGGTCCACATTTTCGCCTTTATGGGCCACCTTGATATATTTTGAGGATGACAGGCGAACTGAAAGTGCAAATGGGATCTGCTTTCCCATGACAAAGTCATCAATCGAGACCTTGCAATACAAATCGTCATGGGTGACTTTCTGAACTTTTTCTTCTTCTTGATTTGGATGAAGAATTTTTTTAATCGCAGTAACGATATCTGTGTCTTTGAAAGGCTTCGCAAGAAAAGAAGAAGCTCCCAAATCATAAGCTTTTTGAGTTTCTAAAATATGGGAAAAACCCGTCATTAAAATAAAGGGCTTTTTTTTGTACTGGACGATCCACTCAAGAAGTTCAACACCATTTAAATAAGGCATTTGTATGTCAGAAACAACGACATCAAATTTTCCAGCCGATAAAATATCTTTTGCGACCTTTCCGTTGGGGGCCTCAGCGACCGACCATCTTTCTTGTTCTAAAATAAGTCGTACGGCTTTTCTAAAAAACTCATCATCATCAACTAGCAGGACTGTTGCCATTCAATCTCCCTCAAGAAAACCGAAACTTAGGGCCTTCACCCGCCAGTATCTTATCGAACTATTGAGGGCAAATTGAATAGCCTAAAATGAGACATTCTGGGGTCAACGAAAAAGCCCAATGATGCCAACGACTTAATTCATGCTATTTCTTGTCAATTTAACTTATCTGAAATTTAGAGGATGGAATTATGGAAGATTTTCCAGTAAAAAACGAAATATATTTTCGCCCATAATTCCTTGAATTTCGTGTTCATTAAATCCGTCTCGGACCAGCGCCGCCGTGAGCCAGCCAATATGTTCAGCGTCTGTGGCCGTTGAAACAAATCCATCCCAATCCGATCCGATCGCAACATAGCGACATCCAACAATATCGCAAACATGGCGGATACTTTTAACGACGAGGGAAAGATCTTCGCCGCATAAAACCTCTTTCCATAAACCAATGCCAATCAAACCACCATGACCTGCCACCTTTTTAATTTGTGCATCAGAAAGATTTCGAGGAATCGCACAGACGGCCTGAACGCCTGTATGTGATACCAATACCGGTTGCGTCGACAAATCTAAAACTTCATCAAAGGCTTTGGGGGAAAGATGTGCTAAATCAATGATCATTTTTTTGCGATTCATTTCAAGAACCCATTTTTTACCTAATGATGTCAGGCCATATTTTTCCAAACCCGACTGGGAACCACTCCATTCATTGTCGAAAAGATGAGCGGGGCTAATCATACGAAAACCTTCTTCGTATACCTTTTCTAAAAAAGAAAGATCTCCTTGCATAGCTTGAGCCCCCTCCATCGTCAGCCACGCGGCCACAAGTTCAGGATGTCGCTGCCAGTCCTCTCGAAATTTCATTAAATCTTGGTGATTTAATATCAAACGTAATTGACCCTTTGATCCCGCCACAGCTTGTTTCAATTTAGACGATTGATACAAGGCCCGTTCACTTAGATCAGTCCAAGTTTTTACCGGCCATCTTTGTGTGACACTTAAAGTAAAAGTTCCGACATCGGATTTGGCATTTTTCTTTACATTGGGAAAAAGTGGAGTTTGGGTCACCACTGAAAAAGCCTGCAGGGCCACATGGCCTTTTTGTAATCGTGGCAGATCGACATGCCCCCAAGAAGAAGTTTCTAACAAAGGGCGATCCCACAACAAAGTATCAGCATGAAGGTCAGCAATAAACAAATTTTTATGCATCTCTGGGACCACGGTGTCTTCAAGCCGGCTGGGCCTGGGAAAAAGTGAATTGACCTTGTGATCAACGATTTTTGGCAGAATAAAAAAAGTGCCACCTAAAATAGCGATCAGGATAAGAATAAAAAAGATAAACGCTTTTTGGTTTTTTTGAGTTATAAATTCCATCTTGCTCACTTTACTTTAAAGCCGTCCTAAGGTCCAGCGTCGACTGACAGCTGTTGGCAGTTCAATAGGACGCCCATTATAGTTAAACTGTGCAAAGTCTTCCTGCTTCCATATTCTCAAAAATAGAGCCCGATGAACGCCTGCCTTTACTTAAAAACTTGGCGCTCCAAAAAACTATTCTTCATTGCAAAAGCGTAGGTAGCGATGACTTATATACATTGAAAACCCTTAAGGTCGACCTTGATCGTTACTTAATTTGTGATAAGCAAGCAGAAAACATTCCTTTCACAGGAACTGAAAAAGTCATTATTAGCTTCAGCATTAATAGTGATAAGTACTTTACACAGTCCACTATAACGCCTTCCTCTGTTGGGTCAACGTGGACTCTTGATGGGCAAAATGATATTTTTAAGCTGCAACGTCGACAGCATTATCGAGTGACTATTCCCCCCGCTTATAAATCTAAAGCTGTTTTTAGAGATCCAAAAAATGACTCTAAGATTTGCACCGGGGTGATCTCAGATATCAGCAGTGGTGGCTGCATGGTTTTGCTAGAGAAACCTTCCTTATTTAAAATAAATGAAACGCCCTTCATCGATATTTATATTGGAAGACGTGATGCGATCACATTGACAGCTGA
The DNA here is from genome assembly GCA_043779385.1 of Pseudobdellovibrionaceae bacterium. Classification (GTDB taxonomy): domain Bacteria; phylum Bdellovibrionota; class Bdellovibrionia; order Bdellovibrionales; family Bdellovibrionaceae; genus JAYWDA01. Next base: position 8,356 of record JAYWEU010000306.1, on the reverse strand, counting down.
AATTCGAAGCGTCAGAAAAGTCAATTCACCTTCAGAGCAACAAGCTCTGGGGATTATGTTTAAATCTGTCAGTTCGTTAACCGAATCAAAAATTTTTGCAATCACAATGGAGCTTCATAGGGAACTTGTTGGAAAAGTTGGAAGTTCTTAAAAAAGCAATCCGATCACTCCGCCCACTAAAATAAGCATCCAACCTGGAACTTTAACAAGGACACTCAACAAAGAACAGAAAAGCACAATTCCTATTAAAGATAAGGAATTTTCGTTCCAGCTGCTGGTCAAACGAAAAATTGTGACCAGCAATATTCCACAAATGACTCCTAAACTAGGGACCAAAAAGTCTTGAATCCATTTTTTTCGACTTAAGACTCCAACCATTTTTGGAAACCAAGTCTGCATATGGATAAATCCTGGCAAAAAGATGGCCCCCGTCGCAGCCAAGGCCCCCAGCCAACCGGCGACGCGAAAACCAATGAAGGTCACCGTGATTAAAACCGGACCAGGTGTGATCTGCCCCAAAGCCAAGGCATCTAAGAATTGCTGTGTGGTCAGCCATCCTAATCGGCTGACAAAATCTCTTTCAAGCAAGGGGACAATAGCAAGGCCTGAACCAAAAACGACCGCTCCCGACTTAAAGCAAACCCATATTAATTCATTTATTTTTCCTAAAGAAAAAACGGGAATTGCTTCCATTGGCAAGGCCAAAATCGCTGGAAGGGTCCATTTACGAGCCATCAACAAACCAATAAAGCCTGCCCCCAGAATTAGAAACGGCTCGGGCATTATATCTTTAAAAAAAATAATTCCGCCAAATACGAAACAGATCCAAAATTTAACTTTTGAAAAATAGGGCAGCATCAGAGCACGCAATCCTTGAATCATCAAAACCACAGAGGCAGCTTGCATGCCGTTAAAAAAACTACGAAATTTTTCTAATTCAGACGCAAGCTCATAATATTTCGCGAGCAAGATCATTAATACAAAGGAAGGAAATAAGATTCCCAGGGCTGCTAAAGTTCCACCCAAAAAACCAGCGCGGCGACGCCCTAAATAAACCGCCATCTGAAATCCTAAAGCCCCCGGCATCGCTTTAATTAAAGCGATTGCCTGGGCAAACTCTTCTTCAGAAATCCACTTTTTTTCTTGAATTAATTCCTGCTGCATGACTGCAATCAGAGCTAAAGGCCCGCCAAATCCAGTCGCCCCAAGTTTTAAAAAATAGAAAAAGACCTCTCGTGAATTTTTCAATGCTGAGTCTGATTTTCTTTCTGGTCAGTTTCATATCGTTTGGTATAGGCACGATGCTCTTGGTTGAATTCCATTGTTTTCTGGCGGATATAATCGTCAAAGTTTTTTCGCTGATCACGGACATCAGCTTCAAATTCATCTCTTTTTTCGCGCTGGTTTGAATAGAAATCCCGTCTTCGTGTATCCTGATCTGCAAAGAATTCTGATTTTTCATCAGGGGAATGTTTTCCATCTGTAAATTTCTTTCGATCAGTTTCTGCTATTTTCGTAAAGATTTCGCGGTCCTTGCGTTCTTTTTTTACGTACTCTTCGCGCCGCTGATCCATATTTTTTTGAAATAGGTCTCTTTTTTTTGTCACCATCGAGTCAAATTTTTCGCGGATTTCAGCGGGCGAGCGGTTAAGATCGGACATCATATACAAGATCAGCGCCCGCTCATCATTTTGTTTTTGCCTATCTTCCGGAACATTTTTTCTAATTTCTGCAAAGCCTTCGCGGTCTTCTTTCAGTCGGTACTGGTCCTGGACTAAGGGCGGGCCCTCTGGCAATTTCTTGCTTTCTGACTGGCAGCCGTTAAGAAGTAAAAACCAGGCCCCAACTAAAGAATAGATAACAAGTCTATGTTTCATTGGACTTAGGATAATTGGACTTCACGCAAAAAACAATCTGTCGATAGAGAACTATGTTTTATGGGCGCCGAAGGATTGATCCAGGTCTGGTTAAAAACTCGCGGAAACGAATATGGGTTTTGGATCGAAACTTTCAATTAAATTATATCAGTTACCTGACTCTTGCCGTTTCGGGAGCAAGCCTTTTGGCATTTGGTGCTGCTTATTATTTTTTAAATCAAAATTTCCAACTTTTTACATCCTTAGCGTTTGATACCCACCCAGGTCTTGTTCAACATTTAGAACGGGAGGTCGCTTGGCTAAGGGGATTTATGACCGTCAGCTTTGTGGTGATTGTATTATCCACCCTTTTTCTGACATTGCGTATGACCCAAAAATTAATTGATCCCCTTGTCCGCATGGAAAAACATATGCGAAAGCTGACTCAAGGCGAGTGGACCATTCAAGATTTGCCGAATCAGGACAGTGATTTTAATGAATTGCTGGCGACTTACGATTATTTTTACCGTTCTTTAAAAATAATGACCTTGTCAGAAATGGAGCTTCTACAAAAGTTACATGTCGACCCAGCTCATCGGGAAGCCCACGCCGCTTGGCGCGCTTTGCTTGAATCAAAATCAAAACGACTTGGTGTCAGCTTAATGCCGGAAAGAAATTTTGAAGTGCCGAAGGTCAGCGCTGAGGGCGACGCAAAGACTGCCGAAGTTTCGCGTCTACGTCGCGTTTCTTAATGGATTCCCGCTTATCAATTTCTTTTTTGCCCTTCACCAGGGCAATTTCTATTTTAGCAATTCCCTTTTTAAAATAAATCTTCAGTGGCACACAACTTAGGCCACGTTCTTTTAAGGCACCAAATATTTTTTCAAGCTCATTGCGGTGAAGCAAAAGCTTGCGAAGCCTTTCAGGGGCGTGATTATTATAGCTGCTAGCACTGTATTCGCTGATATGGGCATTCTGCAAAAAAGCTTCATCTCCACGAAAAGACACATAGCTATCTTTCAGCATGATATTTTTATCGCGCAATGATTTCACTTCACTGCCGGTCAAAACAAGACCGGCTTCGTAAGTTTCAATCACATGATAATCAAACCTGGCTCTTTTGTTTTCTTGAATTAGCAATATGCTCATACAATTCCTTAAAAAGCTTCGGAGACAACTCTTCAGCCCTTGCGGTCTCTTTTAGTTCATGTTGAGCCAACCAGTCCAGGAAATCATTCTCAGGGACTCCGTGATCGTGCAGAAATCCCTTTAAATTCGATTTCAGCAGCTTTCGCCGTTGTTTAAAGGCTTCTTTGACAAGTCTTAAAAAGAATTTGCGATCTGTGATCGACGTTTCAAGTGGTTTAAAGAACAGCACTCGGCTAGCAATTTTTGGTGGCGGTTGAAAATCTTTAGGCCCCGCCTCTGAGACGATTTCAACTTTCCAGAAATTTTGCGCAATTACACTGAGCATTCCATAATCTTCGCGGCGGGCCGGCGCTTGAATTCGTTGCGCCACTTCTTTTTGAAACATCAAAACCATAAAGGCCAAGGGAGATTGATCTAAAGATCTTTCAATCACAATCGACGAAGATATCTGATAAGGAAGATTACTGACTAAAGCGGTCTGGCTGGATGAAATTGGCGCCCAGTCTAACTGCAAAGCATCGCCTTGAATTAAATCGCACCCGCGATTCTTCCAGTAGTTTGCAAAATTATAATCCATCTCTATTAATTGCAGGGGCAACTTCATCTCTAGCAGTCCTTCGGTCAATGCCCCCAGCCCAGGTCCGATTTCGATAATTTTTTGAGGTTTTTGTAATTCTACTTTTTGCAAAATTTTTGTAATAACTAAGTCGCTGATGAGGAAATTTTGGCCTAAGGATTTTTTGGCCGTGTGCTGCAATTCTTCCAGTCGCTGCATCAAACGCGCGCGCGCGTTCACAAAGTAGCCTTTTTAATAAAATCTGATTCCAAGGCTTGCGGGTGTGGCGGTAATTGCAAATCAGAAATTTCACCACGGTTCAGGCGTAAAATTCCCGCGTAGCCAATCATGGCTGCATTATCCGTGCAGTATCGAATCGGTGGAATCACCAAGGTCATTTTCTTTTTTAAAGCCCAGGCTTCCGCGCGGGCGCGCAATCTAGAATTAGCACTTACGCCGCCTGTTAAAATAACTTTTTTACTGTTCATCGCAAGGGCTGCTTTTTCTAATTTTGCAATCATCACATCAACAATGGCCTCTTGAAAGGACGCGCAAAGGTGAGGCAATTCTTTTTTCACCTCTTCAGGACTTAATGTTGCAATCAACCTTTGCGCCGAAGATTTGAGGCCAGAAAAACTCATGTCGAAAGTGTCTTCATGAATCATGGCGCGGGGAAAATCGTATTTTTTTGAATCCCCGCTTTTCGCATTTTGATCGACCCTAGATCCGCCAGGAAAACCAAGGCCTACCATCTTTGCGAATTTATCGAAGGCTTCGCCGGCCGCATCGTCCTTCGTCTGACCCAAGACTTGGTATTCGCCCAAACCTTTAATGTTGTAAAGACTGGTGTGCCCCCCACTGATGGCCAAGCCAACATAAGGATAATTAAATTCAGAGGGCGGCGAATAGTGCGCATCCCTTAAAAAAGGCGCTAGTAAATGTCCTTCAAGGTGGTTGATGCCAATGTAAGCAAGTCCTTTGGCTTGGGACAAAGTTTTTGCCGTCACTAATCCGACGATCAATGCACCCACCAATCCGGGACGATTCGTCACCGCAATGCCGCCGATATCTTTCCAGGTCATATTGGCTTTTTGAAAAGCTTCGTTAATCAAAGGCAGGAGTGCCAAAGAATGGTTTCGCGAGGCGATCTCGGGAACGATTCCACCGTAAGGTTCATGGGCCAAATCTTGACTGGCCGACACCAGGCTGATCACCAGTCCACTTTTTTCGACGATGGCCACCGAGGTGTCATCGCAACTTGTTTCAATAGCAAGAACTCGCTCCACAGGGGAGGCGTTTTCAATCACTTTTTTAAACCTTTAAGGCGGATCTTGGCGCGTCTTGAATCTTCAGATTTTGGAAAACGAGCCACCACTTCTTCAAAAAAAGTTTTCGCTTCGTCTTTTAGACCCAACTCCTGGAAACACACTCCAATTTTGAAAGTGGCTTCAGCGATTTGTTTTCCTTTCGGGGACTCTTCACGGTATTTTTCATAATTCAAGATCGCTTTTTTCCATTCTTTTTGAGCAAACTGATCTTGAGCTGCTTCAAAAGAATTTTTCCTTGATGTCAAGGCCGCTGGCGCTGATTTCGAATTCGCCTGGGCTTGGTTCTGTGCTTCGATGACCGTCATCTGAGTCGATAACACGCTGATTTGTTGCTCCATCTTTCCTAAAGATTCTTGCAGTAAATTGACCTTTCGGTAAAGTTCAGCGTTTTGATCAGCTAAAGATTTTTTTTCGCGATCGGTTTCTTGGCCCTTCATCGACAATCGATTTTCCAATACTTCAGTTCGCCCATTTAAGGCGCGCATTTGTTCTTCAAGTTCGGCAAAATGGTTGCTGCTATCGGCGGTATTTTTTTGCAAACTCACGACCTGCTGCTGAACCGCTTGCCGTGTTTCTGTATCCTTCATTTCTGAGCGCGTTTTTAAGCAGCCAAAGGTGGTCATAGAAAATAAAATGACAACAACGTATTTCATAAAACCTCACCTGTTTTTTGACGAATCAGCCGCGCCGAGTTTTCGGCCTTTTCAGCAGCCGAGCGAGCTTTAATAAATTCTTCTTTTGCTTGAGACCAACTATGATCACGGTAATCTTCTTGGCCCTGACGGTAAGCCTGGTCGGCTTGATTCCAATAGCCCGGCGAGTGGCGGGGCGCTTGAACATTTCGAGCTGCATCCATTGCCGCTCGCGCCAGAGTGTATTCCTCAAGAGGAGCCGGCACTGTTTGACAAGACGATAGACAAAAAATCAGTGCGAGCGAAATAAAAAATGGCTTTAAGACCCGCACCGATTTCACGAAGACTCCTCTTTACTGAAGAGGAAGGAAATTAGCCCGGCGATTTTTAGAATAAGCTTCTTCACTTTCAGAAGTGATCAAAGGTTTCTCTTTGCCGTAGCTGATCGTGTTCATTCGAGAGGCTGCAATTCCTAAGCTTGAAAGGTAAGCTTTAACAGAGTTTGCACGACGCTCGCCCAAGGCTAAGTTGTATTCAATAGAACCCCGAGAGTCACAGTGACCTTCGATTTGAATTTTAACTCCGCCATTTTTCTTTAACCAATCAGCGTTGCCTTGCAAAGCTTTTTTAGCATTCGCAGAAATGGTTGCTTTATCGTAATCAAAAAATACGGTCGAAAGACCATCGATTTTGCCGCTATCGGATCCCGCCGCATCAAAACTCATGGGCGTTGATTCAACGCTAGGTGTAGTTTCGGTTTGAACTGACGGAGTGGCTTCGACAGCCGTGTCAGATTTTTGTTTTTTCGAACAGCTTACAGCTAAAACCAACAATGGAACCAAGGCCAATCGCACAGCCAACTTCTGAATCATGGAAAATCCTCCTTATTTGGACCTCCCAAATGTAGCGCATAGCAGCCCATTGTCAAACGCGTTTGATCATTGTGCCGCTTTAAGGCTACCACTTATCTATGAAGATTTTGTTGACTCTTATTTTGCTTTTTTCTGGAACAGCTCAGGCGCAAGAAGTCCCGGCGTCTTGGTCCTTTGTTATTTTAAAAACGGCGCACTTTGATATTGTTGTTAATGCCAGGCAGCAAGATCTTGGACAGCTTTACGCATTTAAGCTTGAACAGGCCTACGAATTTTTAAGTCCTCTGTTAACGGATAAGCCCGAGCGAACGGTCGTCATTATTAATGATAAGACTGACGTCACAAATGGCTATGCAACAGGCATCCCTTACCCGCATATCATGGCCTATCCGGTTTTAGCAGGGCCATCAGAAAGTTTGAGCGAAAGCGGTGACTGGGCCCTTGAGCTTTTATCCCACGAATTCACGCACATTTTAACTTTTCAGCCGGCCACTGGATTTATGAAGTACTTGCAGGCCGTTTTTGGCACCATTGTTTCACCTAATTTATTGCTCCCCCGTTGGTGGAAAGAGGGCGTCGCCGTTCAAATTGAAAGTCAAGTTTCTCGGGGTGGTCGACTGCGGTCCCATTATCAAGACGCCATGATTCGAAGTTTCTCAAAAGTGAAAAGTATCAAAGGTTTCGGCTTAGCAGAGGTGAATGAAATTTTGTCGACTTGGCCCGAAGGGCAACGGCCCTATTTATTTGGTTCGTTGATATGGAGTCAAATGGTCGCTGATCGCGGTGATTCAATTATTGACCAACTTCATCAGCGACATGGCGGTCGCGTGCCTTATTTTATCGAAGGTCCCGCTAAAGATCATTTAGGTCAAACCTATGTGGCTGAATATGCAAAAATGCTCGATGAAACAGATCTTCGCGCCCAAAAACAAATTGCCAAGCTGGAAGAAAAAAAGATTTCACCACTTCAGCTTCTAGAATTAAAATCAAAGTACCTCAGCCATCCAGCCATCAGCCCTGATGGCCGCTTTATGGCGATCATCTCGGTCTCTGAAATTGATAAGCGTGAAATTAAATTGCTGGAAAGAAAACCAGGACAGACATTTAATCAAAGCGAAGGTTTTAAAAAAATTGAAAGTCAGACCGAAAATCTAATTCCGCCGACAGCCAAAGACGGTCCCCCCAGTGGCAGCATTCAACGAGTCAGCTGGTTTCATCATTCGCCCAAGTTAATTTTTGATAAGATCGACAATATCAATCGCCTTGAAAGATATTCTGATCTTCATCTTTTTGATTTAAACTCTCAAAAGTCGGAACAGCTGACGACGGGCATGCGGGCCCGCGAACCTTCCGTCGCTCCAAATGACGTTGATATTGTTTTTGTTAAACTAGAAGGGGGACGAACAGCCCTTAGCCTTTTCAATATGTCGACCAAAAATGAACAGCGTCTTTGGGCCCCGGAACTTCAGGCGCGAATTTCTGCCCCGACATTTTTAGATGACCAACGGATTATTTTTGCTCTTCGTCCGCCTTACGGCGAAGAAGGCCTTTGGATTTATGACCGAGCTTCGCAAAAAGTAGAGAAAGTTTTCCAAGATTTTAAAAATGCGCGATTTCCTGAATTAACATCGCAAGGCCTTGTGTTCGCGGCTTCTAATAACGGCGTTCATAATCTATTTCTGGCAAGTAAAGACTTAAAAAAAGCTCGACCCATCACTCATCTTCTGACGGCGGCTTTTTCTTCTGCTTGGGATCCCTTGACGGAAGATTTTTATTTGATGACCTTGACCGAAAAGGGACCGCAAGTGGGACGGCTTGCCGCCGCAGATTGGAAGTCCCAAGAAGGCAATTTACCAATGATTGATGGGCTTTTTAGTGATCGATACCCCGTCACTCAAAAAGCTTTAGAATTTGAAAAAACTCCCTTTAAAAATCCGGCTGAAACTCAAGAAGAGTATCATGC
>JAYWEU010000305.1:0-3115 GCA_043779385.1 Pseudobdellovibrionaceae bacterium | reverse complement strand
TTGGCTCGACTCAAGTTGCTGGCTTTACCAGAGAATATTATCTCAGTTATGCCCTTTGGGCGGCCTTTATGTCTAGGGTCACGACAAGTTGGATGTATGAATCCCGTATGGTTGAAGAGATTGATTCCGGCACTATTAATAGTTTGCTGGTCCGACCACTCAGTTTTTATGAATATTATTTTAGCCAGTTGATGGGTTATAAATTTATCACGACTTTCTTTTCTTTTTTAATTCCTTTGATTTTAGTTTTAAATTTTAATTTACCCACCCAGTTTGATCGTTTACCTTTGGCGCTGCTGTTAGCGTTTTATTATTTGATTCTGATCCACAGCATCAGCTTTCTTGTCAGCACGATGGCGTTCTTTTTAACCAAAGTCAGTTCACTCACAACGGCGAAAAATTTATTTATATGGGTGCTGACCGGCGAGCTGGTTCCAACGGACCTGATGCCACCGTGGCTGCAAAATATCATGTTCAGTCTGCCTTTCCCCTCAGGTGCTTTTATTCCTGTCGGATATATCACAGGCCGCATTGGAATTGATGCTGTTCAGCGGGGCTTCATGAACGTCACCGTCAGTTTAGTTCTCGTTAATATTTTGGCAGCCTATTGTTGGAAGAAAGGACTAAAAAACTATGTTGGCACTGGCGCCTAGAATTAAAAGGCTCAAAAAATATGCGTCGCTTTACAAGGCTTTTTTTCGTGCAAGCTTTATTGCAGATCTTGAGTTTCGCAGCAATTTTCTGATTCGCATTCTGACTGATATTTTTTGGTATGCCGCTCAGATCACAACTTTTGAAGTGCTTTTTTTGCACACCGATAAAATTGGTGATTGGAACCAAGCTCAGACGCGGGTTTTCCTAGGTGTGTTATTTGTGATCGACGCCATTTACATGATTGTTTTCAGTGAAAATCTAGACCGAATGTCAGAAAAAGTTCGTAAAGGCGATATGGATTTGATTTTAACCAAGCCCGTCGAATCACAATTTATTATTAGCCTTCAAAAAGTAAATACAGCCCTTTTCGGAAATCTTATTTTAGGCCTCATTTGGTTTTTCTGGAGCCTGTCACAGCTGCCTGAGTTTTCGTGGTGGCGCCTTCTTTGGCTGATCGTTATGGTTCCTTGTGGAGTCAGTGTGGTTTATGCCTTACGATTTTCATTCAGCGCTTTGGCGGTGATCTTTGCAAAATCTGAAAATATTCAGTTTTTATGGTTTCAGCTCTATAAACTAGCGACGCGACCAGATTCAATTTATTTTCCTTGGCTTAAATTTATTCTGTTAACCATTCTTCCTATCGGCATGATCGCCAGTGTACCCGCCCGAGTCTTGATCGACCCGCCAAATATTTTGTTTCCTTTATGGGCCGTGTTTTTAGCGCCGATGCTGATTTATTTATCGCATCGGTTCTGGAATTTTTGTTTGAAATATTATAGCTCAGCCAGCAGTTAAGACTTCACTGGAAAAAGCTGATCAATTTTTGTCATGACATCGCTGGATAATTTAGGAATGGCTTCCAAAGCTTTCATATTATCATGAATCTGTTCGACTCTAGAGGCACCCGTGATCACTGTGCTGACGCGGGGATTTTTTGAACACCATGCAATCGCTAAGGCCGCCGGCGTGACAGAAAGATCTTTCGCAATTTTTACGAAGTTTTCGACTTGTTTAATTTTTCCAGCAGTTTGGTATTCATCGGCTAGCCAAGACATCGACTTCATCGTTAATCTTGAACCTTCTGGTGTCGCGCCTAAATATTTGCCGGAAAGAACTCCCGAAGCCAAAGGACTCCAGATGGTTAAACCTAAACCTTCTTTTTCATAAATATCTTTGTATTCTTCTTCGACACGATGACGGTAAAAGAGATTGTACTGAGGCTGCTCGACGATTGGTTTTCGTAAATGATATTTTTCTGCCACCGCATGAGCTGATTTAATTTGCGCCGCACTCCACTCGGAAGTGCCCCAGTAAAGGGCGTAACCTCGCTCGATCATATCATGCATCGCCCAAACAGTTTCTTCCATCGGTGTCTGTGGATCAGGGCGATGACAATAGACTAAATCAACGTAATCCATCTGTAGACGTTTTAGACTTCCAGTGATTGCTTGCATCAGATATTTACGATTTAAAGTATTAGTGCCATTGATATCTTGAGTGATGCCCCAGAAAAATTTTGTCGAAACCATATAGGACAAGCGCGGCCAATCCAGTTTTTTTAAGGCTAGCCCCATAATCTCTTCGGATTTTCCATGGGCATAAACTTCGGCATTATCAAAAAAGTTCACACCATACTCACGAGCCACCGACAAAGCATCGGTCGCATCTTTGACTTCAATTTGTTTTCCAAAGGTGACCCATGAGCCAAATGAAAGTTGACTGACTTTAAGACCCGATTTTCCAAGGTGACGATATTCCATTCAGACGTCCTTTCAAAAGGACCTTTACGGTGCTAATTTTTTGGCATTCGGTCAACTTGCGAAACGACAAAGTCTGCACGCACTGCCTAAAAAAGGAACGGGGGCTTCCTCGTTAAAAGAAACCCCCGGTCGATTGATCTTTAGCTTTGCGATAAGCCGGATTCTGTTCGAACTTTCTTGATCAAAGAAAACTCGTGATGACCATTTCTCTGGGAGCGACATTGCTGTCACCCTCTAGCGATCTGACCCGGAAGCTTATTGTGGCTCAACTTCGGTCCTTGCGGACTTATGCTCCCCTATTTGATCTTGCTCCACGCAGAGTTTGGCTGTTTTCACTCCAGCAGCTCGCGAGGACCTCCCGTTCCCGGTACCTCGGTCAATGCCCTGGACATTCTCTCTGTTCCACTGTTCCTCACCTTAACCTTGGTGCAAACCAAGGATCCGGTGGAGGGGCGTTACCCCCTGCGCTGCCATTTGGAGTCCGGACTTTCCTCTGGGACTTGCGCCCCAGCGATCATCTGCAAAACGGCTTGATTTATAACACCATTTGCCAAAGCCCGCAACGGCCGCCGTGCAAAACGGTTAACAGATGCCTCCTTTTCTTGTAGATTTTAGTGATCAACCGTTAATTCACATTTGAGGCAGGAAGTTATGAAAGTTTTATTGTCCGTCGTCGTTTTAGCTTTTTCTTTAAACAACTA
>JAYWEU010000304.1:0-8267 GCA_043779385.1 Pseudobdellovibrionaceae bacterium | reverse complement strand
AACTGTTTTGTAGAATGTACATTTGAAAAATATGCCAGACTCAACTTTGATACATCTGAGGCTGTACCTGAGGGATCCAACCAAACCTGAGTCATTCTGAGGCAGCAAGCCAAATCCATTTCGAATAATGACCGTTTAGAATATATAATCTTTGCATCCCACAAAGGAGAATCTGGTGAAGAAACTAATTCTTTTAGGCGCAATGTTAATGGCAGCGGCAACGGCGCAAGCAGAAGCGGGCCCAGGAAATCCTGATTTTGCAAAATTCAAAAAAGATAAATTAGAAGGTCTAGAGTCGCGAATTTCTGTGTTGCAGGAACAAAAATCTTGCCTCAGCTCGGCAAACAGCCACGAAGATATGAAGAAGTGCCATGATTCGATGGAAGCTAAAGAAAAAGAGTTACGAGCCAAGCATGAGGCCATGAAAGCTCAACATATAGATGAAAAAATCAAAAAACTTCAAGAGGAGAAAGCAAAACTAGGAAAGTAAAAAATCAGCCTTCAATTTGTGGAAGGCTCTTTTCAGTTTTAACACCAAGCTCTTTCAGCTCTTCAACCTGGCTGATGATATTGCCTTTGCCGTCGCTCAGTTTTTTGAAAACATCAGAGTGCGCCTTTTGGGCCGCTTCAAGTTTTTCGCCGACGTTGCGAAAGTCAGTCACCAAGCCAACGAATTTGTCGTACAGTAAGCCACCGCGCTTAGCGATGTCCAAGGCATTGCGCTGCTGACGTTCCTGTTTCCAAAGCGACGCCACTGTTCGTAAGGTTGTCAGCAAAGTTGTCGGACTGACGATGGCAATATTTTTATCCCAGGCTTGCTGAAAAATTTCGGGCTTCAATTTAAAGGCTAAAGCGAAGGCGGGCTCGAGCGGCATAAACAATAAAACAAAATCCGGGCTGATCAGCTTATCGGCCGTGTGATATTTTTTTCCGGATAAATTAGTGATATGGTCTTCCAGCGACTTGACGTGCAGCCGAGCAAAACCGTCCCGCGCATCGTCTTCCGCCGAAGCATAAGCCTCATAAGCTTTTAATGTCATTTTAGCATCCACAACAATATGGCGATTTCCCGGAACATTCACAATCACATCAGGTTGCATGCGCTGGCCATTTTCGCCCTTCAGCTGCATGTCTTCACCTTGCGTAATAAATTCGTGGCCAGCTCGCAGGCCTGATTTTTCCAAAATACTTTCTAAAACAAGTTCGCCCCAGTTGCCTTGAGTTTTATTTTCACCCTTTAATGCTTGAGTCAGATTTCGAGCTTCTTGCGACATCGTCATATTTAATTCAATCAGTTTATTGAGCTCTCCGCGAAGCATGCCTCGCTCGCGCCCTTCGGCGGCGTAAACTTCGTCGACTTTCTTTTCAAAATCTTTCAAACGTTCTTTGAGGGGCTCAAGCAGACCAAACATATTTTTTTGATTTAAATCAAGAAAGCGGCTGGATTTTTCTTCTAATAATGTTTGCGCCATCAGCTTAAATTCAGTTTTCATGGTGCTGCTCAGTTCGTCCCCTTGGGACTTCAGAGTTTCGTATTTGGCTTGAACGGTTTGAACTTGTGCCAGGAGCTCGCTTTTTTCGCGGACTGAATTCAGGGCCTCTTCATGGGCTTTCCGGCGATGGTTTAAAATGCCTAACCAGTAGCCAAGGGCAAAGATCGGTAACACTGACAAAAGCCATATTTTATCCACGGGAACCTCACGGTAATAACTCAAAGGTTTTACAGTAATTTTTGTGTTGGTCACACAGAAAAAATCCTGTTAAATAAATAAATTCCGCAACGCAATGCATTTCCATGGGCCTCTAGCCCCTGGACGAAGGAGCAAGTTATGGCTACGAAAAATCCCATTATAACCCAGGAAAAATGGATCAGCATTAAGACCTATGAAGATATTAAATTTGAAAAAACCAAAGATGGAATTGCTAAAATCACCATCAACCGCCCGCGCGTAAGAAATGCGTTTCGGCCTCAGACGGTGCAAGAGCTGCAAGAAGCTTTTCATTTAAGCCGTGAAGATTCAACCATTGGCATTGTGATTTTAACCGGCGAAGGTCATGAGGCTTTTTGTTCGGGTGGCGATCAAAAAGTTCGTGGTCACGCGGGCTACATTGGAAAAGACGGAATTCCTAGATTAAATATTTTGGATGTTCAAAAGCAAATTCGCCAACTTCCAAAACCAGTGATTGCCATGGTTGCGGGTTATGCCATCGGTGGCGGTCATGTTCTGCATGTGGTTTGCGATTTAACCATCGCTGCTGATAATGCTCGCTTCGGCCAGACCGGCCCTAAAGTTGGATCTTTTGATGGCGGCTTGGGTTCAAGCTATCTGGCTCGAATTGTGGGACAGAAAAAAGCCCGCGAGATTTGGTATTTATGCCGTCAGTACGATGCCATTCAAGCGATGGACATGGGTTTAGTGAATCATGTTGTGCCGCTAGAGCAATTAGAAATTGAAACAGTGAAATGGGCGCGTGAAATCTTAGAGCATTCGCCGCTGGCCATTCGGCTTTTAAAGTCTTGTTTGAATGCCGATTGCGATGGTCAGATGGGACTCTTGGATATGGCCGGGAATGCAACGATGTTGTATTACATGAGCGAAGAAGCCAAAGAAGGCAAAAATGCTTACGTTGAAAAACGCAAACCTGATTTTAGCAAATTTCCTCGGCTGCCGTAATGCCGTTTCAATTAAGTCAGTTGAAAAGTATTGTTGGCGCTTTTCGCCCAAAAACATTAACCGCTGCCCTTGTCCCTTGCCTGGCGGGTTCTCTGTTGGCCAAGGGCACCGGCGGGGAATTTCATAGCGTTTACTTAATCTGGGCCTTGTTATCTGCGACCTGTATTCAAATCGGAACCAATTTGGTGAACGATGCTCTTGATTTTAAAAAAGGCGCGGACACGGCTGAGCGAATTGGTCCTCAAAGAATCACGCAAGCTGGAGTCTTAAAACCTCAGGCGGTTTTGTTATTAGGGACTGTATTTTTTCTGTTGGCCATTGCTTGCGGAATTCCTTTGGTGATGCGCGGGGGCTGGCCCCTGGTTGTCATCGGCTTAGTTTCTGTGGCTTTGGGATACGGTTATACGGCAGGACCCTTATCGCTAGCTTATTTAGGATTGGGCGATTTATTTGTGATTTTATTTTTTGGCTTGATCGCAGTGGGCGGAATTTATTTTGTGCAGACTTTAACTTGGTCAACAGAAGCCTTAGTTCTGGGCTTGCAAATTGGTTTTCTGGCGACGGTTTTAATTGCGATTAATAATTTGCGGGACCGAGAGGGCGACAGTAAAGTTGGAAAAAAAACCATGGCAGTGCGTTTAGGAGTTAAATTTTCAAAATATGAAATCACCTTTCTTTGCCTGGCCCCTTTTGTATTAAATCTTTACTGGATGATCGATGGCCACTGGCCGGCTGGCTTAATGCCTTGGTTTGTTTTTCCTTTAGCCATCAAGCTTGTGAAAAATATTTGGCGGACAGATCCAGGTCGTGAATACAACGCATTTTTAGGGCAAGCCGCTGGATTGCATTTATTGTTCGGACTTATTCTGGGATTTGGATTTCTTTTTTAAATGAAATTATTTTATGCGCCTTATCTTTTATATCCAAAACAAAGCTTGAATAGAAAAATATCTACAAGCGAACCGCGCACAGGAATTCTTTTAAAAATTCAAAAAAATAAATGGGTGGGCTATTCGGATTTGCATCCCTGGCCAGAACTGGGCGATCAGCCCCTTGACGTTCATATCAAGTCGTTCCTTGATCTTAACCCCAGTTTTTTAGGTCGAGTGACTATGGCACAGGCCCAACGAGATGGTGATGCCCGCACAGATAATAAGGCCTTGATCGCTGAATCGCCAAAGTTAAAAAATAATCTGATCGTGACGGATTTAGACAGCTTAGGTCAGGACGCTTTAGACTTAAATAAAAAATTGGGATTTGAAGTGATCAAGTTAAAGGCTGGGCGCGATTTAGAAAAAGAATTATTTTACGCCAAAAAAATATTAGACTCAGGAAATTTTGGCCTCAGGCTTGATTTTAATAGCTCCTTAGAATGGAATAGCTTTCAAAAATTCTTTGAATCAATACCTACAAAATATATTGAATATGCGGAAGACCCAATGCCTTACACCGAAGAAGTATGGCTTGAGGCTCAAAAGTTTCTCCCTTTAGCTCTCGATTTTGAGGCTAGAAAAATTTCATGGCAGAAACATCAAAAGCCTGTCGCGCAAGTTTTAATTATTAAGCCTCAGCGTATGAATATGGAAGTGGTCATCGACTGTCTTCAGGCTTGGAAAATAAATTTTGCGGTCACAAGCTCGATGGATCATCCACTAGGGGTTATTCAAGCTTATAGCTGGGCTGAAGAACTTCAGCAGAAATTTTCAAAGCAAAGCCTGGCGCCTGGCTGTCTGACGTTAGACGTCTTTGAAGACACCCAATATCATTCTGAAATTTTTGTGGAAGGTCCCTGGATAAAGTCAGTTGAAGGGTTCGGTTCGGGCTTTAAAAAACTGTTAGAAGGGGAGTCATGGATTCCTTTTCAGTAGACTGGAAAAATTCGGAAAATAATATTTTTATGAATCCGCGATGGCCTGCGGAGGTTCAAGAGTTTTTTAAAGTCGAAATAACAAAGTTTATTTCGCAGCAAAATATCAGCGCGAGTATTTTTATCCCGACCTCTGGAACAACGGCTGCGGACTTGCGGGATACAAAAATCGTTTGGCTGACAAAAGAAGCTTTTTTAAAGGCGGCGCGATCGGTCGGAGAATATTTTAAATTTTCTTCTGACGACCGTATCGCCGTCAGCCTGCCCCATTTTCATGTTGGTGGACTCAGTCAGCAGGCGCGGCAAGAGGTCTGGGGACATCAGCTTTTTTATTTTCAAACGGCGTGGAACCCAGAAATCTTTTTTCAATTTCTAAAAGATAATAGGATCACCCATACGTCCTTGGTACCAACCCAACTTTTTGATTTGGTTGCCTTGGGCTTTCAAGCTCCAAATGGGATCAAAAATATTTTTATCGGTGGTGGTATTTTGGGCCACGAGTTACAATCGCGAGCTCAAGCGTTGGGCTGGCCTTTGCAAGTGACTTACGGAATGACGGAAACAGCGGCCCTGGTTGCTGTTTTTGAGAGAGATGTTTTTAGTCCCCTGGGACATGCTCAAATGGCTTTAAACGCTCAGGGATTTTTAAAGATCAGTGCTAATAGCTTGTTTAGGGGTTATCTAAAAAGGCAGAATGAAAACTTAGTTTTAGATTCAAGTTCCATTTTGAATGGCTGGTTCACAACAGACGATTTGGCTGAAAAATCATTAGATGGTTTTAAGATATTGGGGCGTGCCAGGGATTATGCAAAAATCAATGGCGAAGGCGTGTATTTGGGTCGCTTACAATCGTTGATGCAAGACAGTTGGATGCAAGCTGACCTGCCGGGATTTTCACCTTGGATTTTACGTTTTTCAGATTCGGAGCGTCTTGGTTCCGAAGTTCATTTAGTCTCTACCCTGACAAAGAATGAAGCCCAGCGGGCCATTGATATTTTTAATCAAAAAGTTCTTCCCTTTGAAAGAATTCGGGGCTTTCATCAGGTCCAAGAAATTCTATTCACCGAATTAGGTAAAGTTCGCCAGCAAGGAATCAAATGAAAAGTGTTGAGCTTCCCTGGAATAAAGCGGCCGTATTTATCTGTACGAAATGTGCAAAATCAATTTCAGGAGCGTCGGTTGATTTTGCCGACGATCTTAAAAAAGAACTAAAAAGTGAAATAAAAGAGCTGGGTCTATCTCAAGAGATTCGCGTCATGACTTCGAGCTGTTTAAATATTTGTGAAAAGGAATTTCAGGCGGTGGCGTTAATTCCTTGCAAGAAGACCAGTCTTGCGACCATAAAAGTGATGGATCCTTTTAAAGATAAAGAGCTTCTAAAAAAAGAAATTTTAAACTTAAAAAATATTTAAAACTTCTAGAGACCCCTGTTTTTCTGAGTCAATTTGCCACGGAATAGAAAATGCACCCTGGTCGAAGGGGGGTTTCTGTATGAAATCACTTTTCACTGATACGGTCTCGACGTGGCAAGAGGTCGCAACCCCAAGCTTTTTTGCAGTCAACGCAAATTTGTCGACAGATGTTTTGGTGATGGGGGCGGGAATTGCGGGGCTCTCGACAGCCTATCAATTATTAAAAAACGGAAAAAGTGTGATCGTGATTGATCGAGAATTGCACCTTGGCTTGCATGAGTCTGGATTGACCTCGGCCCATCTAAGTAACGCCGTTGATGGTCGATATTCCTTTTTGCGGCAAGTTCACGGCCTGAAAACCATGCGTTTGGTAGCGGAAAGCCATACACAAGCCATTACGATGATCGAGCACATTTGCCATGAAGAAAGCATTGATTGTGACTTTAAGCGGGTCAATGGCTATCTTTTTCTGGATTCGGAAGATGATCTTAAATTATTTAAAGACGAAGTCCTGGCAGCTCGCGAGGTCGGATTGAATGTCGAGCTTTTATCAAGGGCTCCGCTGCAAATGTTTGATACGGGACCTTGCATTCTTTTTCCCAACCAAGGGCAGTTTCATCCGGTGAAGTATCTGCAAGGTTTAGCGCAGGCTATCCAGCGTTTAGGCGGAAAGATTTTTACGGAAAGTCCCGCAACGGATGTAAAATACGGTGCACCTCACAAGGTGATCACCGATCAAAATTATGAAATCTTATGTCAGGATCTGGTGGTCTGTACGAACAGTCCTGTTAACGATATTTTAACGATGCACACTAAAATGGGGGCCTATCGGTCGTATGTGATTGCTGTAGAAATTCCTCGGGGGCAGATGGAGCCCTTGCTACTTTGGGATACCGGCGATCCTTATCACTATGTTCGATTGATTCAAAATATAAACTCTGAAGACGATTTTTTAATTGTTGGCGGCGAAGATCATCGTACGGGTCAGCAAGTTTTCCCTGAAGCCTGTTATGAAAATTTAAAACACTGGGTGCGCGAAAGATTTCAAATTCAACCCAAGGTGGTGGCGCAGTGGTCTGGCCAGATCCTAGAAACCTTTGATGGCTTAGCCTTCATCGGAAAAAATCCATCGCATGAAAAAAATGTTTATATTATCACGGGCGATTGTGGCATGGGATTAACCTATGGAACCATGGGCTCAGCGATCATCAAAGATTTAATTTTAGGCCGCTCTAATGCTTGGTCAGAGGTTTATAATCCGGGTCGATTATCCGTCAGAAACTTGAACGAATATGTTCGCGGAAACTTCCATTCGATTTCGCCTTATTCGGATTGGCTGACTCCAGGAAGTATAAAATCCACTGAAGAAATTGCTCCGGGTGAAGGAGCCATTCTTCGTCGGGGATTAAAAAAATTAGCTTGTTACAAGGACACCTTTGGCAATATGCACGTATTTTCCGCCACATGTCCTCACCTGGGCGGCTTAGTCCGCTGGAACTCGTCTGAAAAAACTTGGGACTGTCCTTGTCATGGCTCGCGATTTCATCGTTATGGCGAAGTGATTAATGGGCCGGCTCCGCATGGATTACAGCCTTTAGCCGAGCACGGGGAAGACAGTCACTTGGCTCCTTCTCCTTAGTTTCTTTCTGACCTCTGTCTTCAGAAGTGACAAGCAAAACCCTGTCGAAGCGCTGGGCGAGCCCGGTAAAATTTTTAGGATTTAGTGATGGGAAGGCGGTGTCTTGGATCCTAGGTGGCTCTTGTCTTGCTGAGAGTAAGGCAAGGATTTCTTCATGAAAAATTTGTCGTCCGTTTTGGTGGTTTTGCTGCTTTTTAATTCTTGTGCTTCTTTTCGGGAATTGCCGAAGGATTATTCGCGCGTTGTGCAGAAGCGACCTTTACCTGGGTCCGATCGAACTGTGATTTTTTTCCTGATCGATGGCCTGCCGGTTCAGACTTTGAAGCAAGAGCTTGTGGCGGGACGGATGCCACAGATCGATTCTTTTTTTATTGGTTCTAAGCACGAGATGTTTGTGGCTCGGACTGGTTTCCCTAGTCTGACCTTTACCGGGATTGGTTCTCTTTTAACTGAAAAGCCGGTGGATCAGAATGGGCTTTTTGGCAATCGGGTTCTGAGTGCTAAGGAGAATGAAGCCATTAATTTAGAACAACCAAAAAATTATTCTGAATTGAGCCGTCGAATTAAAGATCGAAATATATTTGCGCGTCTGAAAGCCAAGGGGCAAAAAACAGTCAGCTTAAGTTACAGCTTTTATGCTGATGCTGATGTACATACAGAAATATTAGATCCCC
>JAYWEU010000303.1:0-8277 GCA_043779385.1 Pseudobdellovibrionaceae bacterium | reverse complement strand
GGGTTGCCTTTCTGCCCGACGGATTTATAGCCAGGTCCGTCGCTATGAGCGCGAAAAAATATCCAACGAATCCACGCTTTGGTTTTTATATGAACTTTTGTGGCGCGATCATTTTTATTTCCAAGCGCTTCGGCGCGAACGACACTTGTTCAGTGATTCCCCTGCAAGTGCTTCTCGATCCATAAACTCCGAATCGCAGAGGCTGGCTTTTGAAAAATGGCGAACGGGGCGCACGAAACAGCCCTTCGTCGATGCCGGAATGCGCGAACTTCATCACACGGGCTGGCTTTCTAATCGCATGCGCCAAAATGTCGCAAGCTATCTCGTTCATAATCTGGGTGTCGATTGGAAGATGGGCGCTCGCTGGTTTGAGACCTGCCTGATTGATTACGATCCCTGCAGCAACTGGGGAAATTGGGCCTACATCGCCGGCGCTGGCAAAGAGAATAATCCACACATCTTCGACGTTGAACAACAGGCGCAGGCTTACGATAGCAATCATAGCTATCGCAGCTATTAGTCTCATGTTACCTAACAATGGACTGCGGTCTAGAAAACTCATTGGCTGTGTGAAAAGATCTCCTGGACCTTACTTTATCATTCGTGCTCACTCACAGAAGCCTGTATGATTAACTGTGATCAAAACATTTTTAAAAGGAGTCTAAAAATGAAATACCAAACCCTCTTTTCGCTCGTCTTTGCATTTGTTATTTCAGGCGCGACCGCCGCGCAAGCCGGCATCTTGATTGAGCCTTACGGTGGATATGCTTCAGGAACGATCTCTAACACTCAAAAAGCAAGTCCCTTCACTGCCGGCGAAGGAACAGTTGCAGGAAGTGTCGTCGGAGGCCGATTGGGTTATTCGTTTCTGGGACTTTGGCTAGCGGGTGATTATATGTCGCTGGCTCCAAATCTGGCGATCACTAAGCCCTCGGCCACCGCCGGTCTGACATCGACCAGCCGATATGCTTTTGTAGACGCCGGTTTTGATTTTCCCTTTTTACTTCGCGTTTGGGGTGGGTACGGAGTTTCTAATTATTTAAGACTAACTTACGCCGATGCGACAGGTTCCTATGAAGACATTGCAACTGGTGGCACCGCTGCAAAATTCGGAGTGGGACTTTCATTTCTTATGTTTTGTTCGCTGAATGTTGAATATATCAATCCGTCTTTTAAGACTATCAGCAATAATAAGAACGGGAGCAGCGTGTTCAGCGGTGATGTTGATGCTCGGTACAGCAATTACAATGCTCCGTTCACAGTTGTGACTTTAAGTTTTCCTTTTAATCTTTTGTAATTTAAATTTTAAGCTTTCTCGAAGGCGGCTTTTAATTTTTTGATATCGAGCTTTTTCATTTTCCACATCTCGAACATCATAGCTTCTTTTTTTGCTTTATTTTTAGTGGTGTTCCATTGGTCAAATTGTGCGGGAACAATCTGCCAGCGCAGTCCATACTTATCAATCAGCCAACCACATTGCACAGCTTTCCCCCCGCCAGCTGTTAGCTTTTTCCAGTAGGTGTCAATTTCTACTTGAGTTTTGCAAGGCACAACAAATGAAATAGAATTATTAAATGGAACTTCCATATATCCATTGAGCAGCATCAGCTTTTGTCCCAAAACTGTAAGGTGGACTGTCAGGACAGAGCCCTCTTTAACACCCATTGGATTCTTTCCCCAGAAGGAAAACTTGCCGACTTTGGTGCCCTTAAAAACAGATTTATAAAACTTCACCATATCAATGGCACTTTGATTGGACCAGATGCAGGCATAGGCTTTTTGCATGTTGTGGATCTCCTAAGATTTACCACATTGATTCACTGATCCGACTTTTGGAAGCCGACTTTTCTTTTTATGCGATTGTTGCGCGTACCATAAATCGTAATTAGCTTGCAGATTCATCCACATTTCAGCCGATGTTCCAAAAACGTCGGCCAAAGACAAGGCAGCTTCCGGCGAAACCCCACGCTTTTCTGCAATGATTTCATTCACTTTTGCATGCGTCCATCCAAGATGTTTTGCCAATGCTGACTGAGTCAAATCCATCGGATCCAGAAATTCTTTTTGCAAAATTTCACCGGGATGTGTTGGTGGCCTTTTTTTTGGTAACATCGCAGTCGCCCCCGTGATACTTATTATCACTATACGATAGTACCGTAATTCGATACAATACCAAGCTTTAAATTGACGAAATAGTCCGCCAATGGCTGCGGACCTTCTGAGTAGTATTTCAAATAAAGCTGCTCGCCCCAGGGCGCATTGAGCCAATGAATTACCCGATGCGGATCTGTGATTAAATTCATATTATCTTCAATTTGGAAAGCGGTTTTCGCACGACCCAAAACGCTGCCTAATGTGCTGTAAGGATAATCTTCTGCTTTAAACGCCAGTCCCGCCGTAAGGGGGTTTTGGTAAACGTACTTATAAGTATTTGTGTAAGACGCTTTGCTAGTTATATGAACCACCTGCGGTGCTGGCCCAAGAACAAAATTCCGACGATCGAGTTCCAAATGGAAAAAGAAGTTGATCCGCTGATGGAACAACCTAAAAATAGATTTATCTTCTTGATCATTATTTTGGCAAAGCCAGTGATAATGATTTCCCATCAACACAAATGCCCGTGTTTTTAGTTTGTGGTCTTTTTGAAGTTCATGAATAACTTTGCAGAAAATTCTCCAGGCCGTCTGCTGATTTTTGCACGGCCATCGCTTGAGTGCCGTTTTACCGATGATATGGAAGGTGTTGATAGGGGATTTGTTACTCATGCATGGATGGGTCTGCAAAACAAAAGGAAGGCTCAGGTAAAATTTAGCTAATTAAGACTGCTTTTCCCCTCCGGCTCTCGGTAACCTTTGACCCATCCCTGGACCTCGGGTCTGCCAACGCCACTCATCTTTGGTCGAAATTCTGGATCCACACTTTACATTCACGGACACGCAAATCAGACTATATCCCAATCTAAGGAGAATCTATGCAGCTGAATCAGAAAATCAAACTCGCAAACTTTATCACCTTAAAAGCAAAACCAGGTCAGGCCAATAATTTGGCTGAGTTTTTAGCTGGCGGCGCAAAAACAGTGGCGGCCACTGAACCTTTAACTTTGTCATGGTTTTCCGTTCGTATCGACGCGAACACTTTTGCCATCATCGATTTTTTTGCCGACCAGCACGGACAAAACGCCCACGTTGGTGGTCAGGTGGCTGCTGCCTTGAAATCAAAGGCTGATCAAATGATCGAAGGTGGTTGGGAAAATGGCGTTCTGAAACACTTCCAAGTGATGGAAGTCCTTTCCGCCGCAATTTAAGAATCACTTTAGATCGACCTATGAACCCCTAGGTCTTAATCGCCTAGGGGTTTTTTTGATGATCGCACACTTGTTACAAAAATATCATTTTTAGGTCTTTTTTCATTGCTACATCACTGCAATGCGTAGTTGTACTTTTGCAAAGGACAACGTAAATAAAAATCTCTCTGGGAGGATTTTTTTATGGTCGAACTTTTGCTGATTGTTCTTTTAGTCATTGTTATCGTTAAAATCATTTAAGATTATTGAATATCCCATGCAGCTAACGGTTCGAGGTCTTAGTAAGGTTTACGGGCCGAATAGAGGGCTTTTTCCCTGCAGTTTTGATGTCAGGGTTGGCGAACTTGTTGCTATCGTTGGACACAATGGGGCCGGAAAATCGACTTTATTGAAAATTCTTTCGAGCTGGATACAACCCGACAGCGGCGAGATTTTGGTCAATGGGGTAAATCTCAAAAACAGGCAAGCCGCTGTTAAAACCATCGGCTTTGTGCCGGAAGTGCCAAACCTTTTTGATTTTTTTTCAGTCGAATACAATCTTAAATTCTTTGCCCGTCTTTTTGGATCGCCACTTTCTCGGATCGATGAGATTCTTAAGGAATTTAATCTGATTTCGTTTAAAAAAGCCAAAGTAAGAACACTTTCAAAAGGCTTAAGACAAAGAGTCAATATCGGACGATCGCTCATCCCAAACCCTCCCTTTTTGCTTTTTGATGAGCCGACTTCGGGACTTGATATAGATATGACCAGTGAGGTTTACCGAATCATGATTCAAATGCACAAAGCGGGTAAAACCATCCTGTTTACGACCCATCGTCCCGAAGAAATTAAAGATCTAGCAACTAGGATCCTTGTCATGAACAAAGGTGTTTTGATTTTTGATGGCGCCCCCGCAGATTATTTTCTGACCGCTTTTTATAAAAACTCGGCACCCCGCTTGTGAAAAATATTTTTATTCTCCTCTGTCATGACGTTGCCTTTGCGATTAAAAGCAAAAGTATTTATCTAGTTCTTTTTATCCCCCTGTTTATTTTTACCTCTGATCATTTGATCGATCGATCCAAGATCGAAGGCGATAAATTTAAATTAGCTTTCATCAGCTCCCAAGCCACTGCAGCGTCCATCGCACAAGCCCTTAAACAAGCCGAAAAAATAGTAGAAGTCATTGCCGTTAAAAATGAAGCTGAAGGAAGAATCTTTTTAAAAGAGCATACCGTTCAGGGAGTTGTGGTCGAAGAGAAGCCAGGATCAAACCAAGTCTCTTTGATTGTTTTACGCAAAGACTCTGCCGAGACACTTTCAATAGTCCAACTGTTTTCAGCGCTACAAAGAGCTCAAGAGAGCAAGAGTCCTAGTTGGATTTCTCAGATTACAGCTTTACATCAGGGGGGCCTCCAAAGCCTGAATCTGACAACCTGGATACTGATGATAGTTCTGCTGGTCAGTTTTATTATTCTTCCCGCTCAGGTCGCGGAAGAAAAAGAAAAGAAATTAATTTTAGCTGTCCTTCAAACTCCGACTTTAGAAAGCCAATGGCTGATCAGCAAAATCCTGTTTGGAATCGTGCTCAGCTTAGCCTCGATTATTTTGCTGGCGCTTTTGAATCCCTTTTTCCCGGATCATCCGCTCGAGTGTCTGGCTTTCATAGCCCTGGGGGGCTATTGCTTTAGCGCGGCTGGAATTTTTTTAGGTCTTCTCTGTCGTCACCAGGCCAGTGCCCGAACATTAGGTTTTATTTTTTATTTACCTCTTCTGCTGCCCTCGGCTTTGGGTGACTTTTCAAAAAAGTTGACGTCTGTCGCGCCATTTTTACCGTCTTATCAATTCTTTTCTCCACTGCATGATCTGTTGTTTGATGGAGCTCACTTAAGTGGACTGATGTTTCCTATGGCCTATCTGTTTGGCTTGGGATCGGTCCTGTTGTGTTGTTCGTATTTATTGATGCAAAAACGTTGGCTGATGAATACGTGACGTGCTTGTTAAAACCTGTCGCCTTTACTTACTAAAATCCTTATGCCATCCTTTTAAAAAACAGGAGGACTTACCATGAAAAAAGTAACATTGGGCGCACGGATCATTATGGGTTTAATTTTTCTCGGCTCAGGAATTGCTTTCTTTTTCACAACACCGCCCCCCATGGAAGGACCGATCAGCGAATTTTTCAAAGGAATGATGGCCACCCAATACTTCTTCTATCTTTTGAAAGGTACAGAAATCACGTGCGGGCTCCTGCTTCTGCTTGGGCGCTGGGTTCCACTGGCTCTTGTGGTGCTGGCTCCTATCATCCTTAATATTTTTCTGGTTCATGCGTTTTTGATGCCTTCAGGCCTACCAATGGCCGTTGTCCTAGGAACTTTAGAGATTTATCTTTCGTTTTTCTCGGCGGAGTACAGCCCTACAGTTCGCGAGCTTTTTAAAGGGACGGTCTAATTAATAAGATTTGTAGAGGTGGCTGCAATGCTTTTAATAACTTATCTTCCCATCAAATCTACAAAAACTTTTCCATTTCAATACAATCAAAGTATTTATCATTTAACTTACGATAATTTTTGATAACACCAATTTCATTAAATCCAAATTTTTTGTAAAGTTTAATCGCGGCTGTATTTGAAATATAAACAGACAGCTCAACTTTTTCTAAACCGATCTCTTTTGCATGTTTTAATGATTGCAAAAGCAGTTGTGAGCCGATTCCTTGTCCCCTGAACTCTTTAACGATTCCCATACCCAGGTGCCCTCGGTGATTGAGTCTTGGGTTTGAAGATAAAGAAATATCCACCCAGCCGATCACTTCCCTGTTTTTAATGGCATAATAAACTGGCCAGTTGTTAGAGATCAGCTTCGTTTGAAATACAGCGACTTCTTCGAAGGACTTCGCCTCAATCATTTCAATATATATTTGCTCTTTTGCAACTTGATCTAAAGCTTGATGGAAACTCTTAAGATACTTTTCCGTTGGATAAATAATTTCTACTGACACCGAAAAATCTCCTAAAAATAATTTTCTAAAATTACTGAAACATATTGATTCATTATAGATCGGGGGCGGGCAGTGTTAAATTCTACTTTGACGACTCTATCAATGTTTTATAATTCAAAAGACCTTTTTCAAAATGCTTGCCCATCATCGATTCCATGACCAAACCGAAGTAGCGACTGAAAAACGTGAGATCCTGTTCAAACGTCCAAACCAACTCTGTTTTTGAATCAGACTTAGCATTGGCAATCCATTGGACTGTGCCTTCGCCACTCATGGGCTTATAAAATTCCATTTTTACACTGATTTTTTTATCAGGCTCGATATTGGTGATCGTCATTTTGCCCTCACCCGTCTTGTCGCCTTTCCAAACCAGCGATGAGCCGACACCACTCCCTGATACATCCGCTTGATTTGTCGGATCACCTTCAGGAAATGGATTCCATTTTACATACTCATGTAAGTCCGTCAGATTCGTAAAGACTGTTGCAAGAGGTGCATTTATTTCTATTGAACGAGACATAAAAAATTTAGACGGTAAGCCGACTGGCACAATTAAAGCGATTAAAACCAAAATACCAATTTTACTTAAAATCTTTTTCATCAGATATTTCTCCTGATTGCTAACATTGTTTGCCTTGCCAACTATCTGACATTACCCGAAGAAATTTTCTGAGTGCAAGTTAAGAGTTAAGGTGAATTGTCTTCGTTCCTCATCAAACTTTTTTATCATGAACCCAAGAGACTCATAAAGTTTTCTGGCAACTGTATTGTGTTCGAACACACAAATCTCAACCGAATCAATTCCCAATTTCTTTAGCTTTTGTCCACAAAGGCCCATGACGTGCCGACCGATTCCTCGGGAGCGAAACTCTGGCTCCAAATAAATATCGTATCCAAACGACGACTTTTCTTGGGGCTTCAATTGAACCCAAATAAAGCCCACTTGTTTTTTATCTTTCTCGATCAATAACCAAAGATCATCGTCCCATATCTTCGTTGGCGAACCACCAAGCTTTTCCTTAAGGACTAAAGGCGATTGCCCCGTCGATTTCGCAGTTTCATTCACAAAATTTTCGAAAGAAATTTGAGAAACCTGCAAAAATTCTTCGTGTGACGGCTCCCTAACTATTATTTCTTTCATTTAAACCTCAAAAAATCAAAAAGATGATTAATGAACCGCCCCCACAAAGCACCGCCTCAAAAGATCGACTTCCCATGATCTCCAATATCCTCGACAGAAGAAGGTTGGCCCTTTCAACGAAGGATTGCTCTTTTTGCTTCTTCGAGGAGCGCATACCGAATCATGTTACTTCCAAGTCTCACTTAGTTTATTAGAATAAAACCGGAGCGCTTCATTATATGTCTTAATTGAATCATCACCCGTCGTCTCCAGAAGCTGGATTAAAAGTTGCTCGATGGCGGCTTCCGACTTACCTAAATTGTGAAGCGTTAGCGCTCTGAACACTTTAAGAGAACGATCCTCTGTGAATTCAGCAATTGCTTGATCAAACACCTTCAGTGATTTCTGGTACTCTCCAAGACACCGATAGGTGCTTCCAAGGCCAAGCATTGCGCCTTTACGATCCTCTCCGGTTAAGCCATTAGAAATAGCCTTTTCATAAAAAGGAACGGCTTCATTTTCTTTTCCCATGAGGTCGCAAGTACACGCCATTTGATAATTTATCTTTGGATCATCTGGATTAGATTTTAAAAGTTCATTTAAAAGAATTACTGCCCGATCAGGCTTATTATCTTTACGAAGCTGAATCGCCCTTAATAATTTATCTTCCAATCAAATCTCCGCAGTATGGCCGATGTTTTAGTGGTCGTGCTTGGGATTCATTAATTTTAAAACATTTCCGTCTAAATCTTCGAACACCAGGATATGGCCCCAAGGCTGATCGTCTTCACCCAAGATTTTAGCGCCACAAGATTCTAACTTTTTACGGTCGTCAGGGATGTTATCTGATTTTAAAGTTAACGTAGCGCCTGC
>JAYWEU010000302.1:0-21713 GCA_043779385.1 Pseudobdellovibrionaceae bacterium | reverse complement strand
TTTCAGGAAGCAGTCCAAGCATAAAACCCAGACTGATATTCGCCGCTAGGGCCGCCGCATTTTTCTGAATAAAGTTTCCGGTTGCGCGGGCTTGTCTTCGTCCAAAGATATTTCTTATTTTCTCATTGTATCGAATTCGTTCTTTGATTTTCCGAAGCGTCACCCAGTTATCAAACCAGCCAGCAAAAAGACTGGACGCAAACAGCAAGCAACCCGTAAAAGCAGCGTAAATAAAAGACGGACCCGTCAGGAAAGTAGAATGTAAAATATATTCGGCCTTTTCATTCACAATCAAATTATGACCGCTGATCATTTTATGAAAATAAAAAACTAAAATTGTCGTTGGAATGACAAGACATAAATTTCCTAAAATTCCAACCAGCTGCGTTCTTAAAAGGGCCATCATCTCGTCGGTCACTTCAGACAGTCGAGCTGGGTTTAAGTTTCTAAGTTTTGTTGCGATGCTTGGCGCGGTCGAAGCCGGTTGCTTCGTAGCTAATGAAAAACCAAAAAAGTGAATGGCAAGGAAGCTGGTCGAATAATTTAAGCTTGCAAAAAAACCGGCCAAAAATCCTGAAAGTCCCAGAGCCCCTACGGCCAGCTTAAAGAAAACTGTGAAAGCCGTCACAAAACCACCGCCGCCGGCTTTGCGGAACATCGAAATATATTCGGCTTTTGTGTGCGTAATGTAGTGATCGCCAATCTCTGAATTTCGTTCAACCACTTTTAAAGTCAAAAGTTGCAGGCTGTCTTGTAAAAACGAACGAAGACTTCTTTTTGATTGCACGTCATGCACCAGCTGCAAAAGAAATTCTCTGAAAGTCGCAGCGGGCACAATGGGCTGCACTAATGTTTCGACGATAATCATAACCCTGGCTAATTGCCGCCTCAGCCGCTCCATATGAAAGACCATGGAAACACTGACTCCGTGCTCATCCAAATGCGAGTGAATATCATCCAAGGCCTCATGGCATTTTGAAATATCAAAAAGAATCTTTTTTTGAAGCTCTTTCAAGCGGTCCCAGTTTTGGTCGCGTCGATGCTGCGTGAATTCGTGCAGGACCAGGCCAAAATTATAAAAGGGCATATCCTTTAAATGTCGATACTGAAGTCGCTTCCTAAACTGAGAACTAAGGGCTAAGGATTGCACCTGGCTGCCCAAAAAAACTAAAGCGTCGCTTAAATCGTAAACAACCGCAGTCATCGGCACGGTCTGATGGTTCAAAAACTCATTCAACAGTTGATTAAGGATGTCTTCATCAAGATGATCAATCCAAACAAGATCTTCGTCATCGGGAAAAAGCTGGGAAATCAAGGACGAAAGGTCATGTTTTAGAGGCGTTGAAGGTAAGAACTTCAACATAATTCTTTCGCTCAGTTCTTGGACAAATCCGACTTGGTTGCTCAGGCCCACTTCGCTGAAAAAATCCAGATCACTCATATCCATTAATGTTTGCTGAAGGACTTCAAAAAAACGAGCTTTCATCGCTAGATTTTTTTCTAAGATATGCAAAACATATTTAAATCGCACACTGGGAATTCTTGCGGGGTCCATGGCCGTATCAAGTTCAGGATTGTGGGGGAGCCGCAGCCAGGCGCAGAAATAAATAACCCAATCAATGCGCTTTTCGAAATCGTTGCAATCCCGTAATTCCTCTAAAAGATGATGCAAATCTTTTCGAACTCGGAAGCGCCGTTCAAAAAAAATCCATTCCTTTAAAGATTTAATCCATTCATGGGGAGCCTTCCAGAAAATCATTGAACCCTAACGACGAATGGATTTTGGATCGACCGCATCTTGTAAGCCATCACCCAGAAAGTTAAAACTGATCACCGTCAGTAGAATCATAACCCCAGGTAGAATACAGAGCCAAATATTTTTATAGATCACTTCCTGAGCGTTATTAAGCATATTTCCCCAGCTGGGAGTCGGGGGCATAATGCCCAGTCCAAGGAAGCTTAGGGCCGCTTCAAATAAAATAGATTCACCAACGCCCAATGTGATCGAAACCAGCATTGGAGCGATCACATTAGGAAACATATGCCTTAAAATAATGGTGCTGTCTTTGGCTCCCAAAGTTTTTGCAGCCAAGACGAATTCTCGTTCGCGCAAGGAAAGGATGCTTCCCCTGACAAGACGGGCGACCCCCATCCAGGAAAAAAGACAAAGAATGATCACCATTTTAAAAATGCTTTCCATTCCCGTCGGTAGAAGCGAATTTAAAAATGGCACTTTTTGCAAATCAATCGCTGCCACGACAATTAAAACTGGAATCAAGGGCAGAGATAAAAGAGCATCGGTTAATCGCATCAAGGCGTTGTCTAAAAATCCACCGTAGTAGCCAGCCACAGCGCCAATCACAAGGCCCATCAGGGCTGAAGCAAAGGCAACTAAAATACCAACGCCAATCGAAACCCTAGCACCATAAATTAAGCGCAAGAAAACATCGCGACCTACTTCATCGGTGCCAAAAATATGGTAACTAGAAAAAGACTGCACGATGGGCTCTAGACTTTTAGCTTCCACAGTTTTCAAAGCTTTTAATTTTTCTAAGGCTTCCAATTTAGGTAAGGAGATCACATCATAAAGGGCATCAGCCTCTGGCACAGTGACCAACTGTTTTTCGACTAAATCTTTCTGAACACGGTTTGCTTCCGCCGGATTGGCCTTGATCCAGTTTTCAATCTCAATTTCTTTTTGATCTTGGGAAAATTCAATCCGTGTTAAGGGCTGTTCGTAGCGGGCGCCAAGATTTTGCTTATTAGGTTCAATGCCCATCACTCGACTGATGACATCAGCGCCCAGGGAAATGGTCAGAAAAAATAAAATAATCAGACCGCCAGCCACAGCCATTTTGTGTTCTAAAAATTGCGACAGCACAATCTGCCACATGCTTTGTGCGGTCTCGGCATTTTTAATGTCTATGGCGCTGGGCTCTTTAAATTGTTGCATAAATCCTTTAGTGGTAAGCGATGCGGGGATCTGCAAACCCGTATAAAATATCTGCGACTAAATTCATGATTAAAACCATACTGACCGAAATAATAAAAGAAACCATCGCGACATTAAAATCATTGGACATAATCGAGTCATAAACAAGCTTCCCAACACCCTGATAAGAAAAAACGGTTTCAGTTAAGATCGCGCCTGAAAATAAGGTGGATAAACTTAAAGCTAAAACTGTGACCAAAGGAATCAAGGCATTTCTAAAGGCATGCTGCCAAACGATGATATTCCTGGTCAGGCCTTTGGCTTTGGCCGTTCTGATATAATCGTTTCGCATGGCTTCTAGCATCGATGATCTTGCAAAGCGAACGAAGCGGCCGATCTGCTGAATACTAAGACTGATGGTCGGTAGAAATAAATACCAAGCGCGATCTTTCATTGCTTCCCAAAAATTGGCAGGCTGAAAGCCAATGGTTTCAGTCCCGCTGGCTGGGAACCATCCAAGTGTGACAGCAAAAATAATGATCAATAAAATTCCCAACCAAAAGGAGGGGATCGAGATTCCGGCAAAGGACAGCAGATTTAAACTGTAATCTAATTTTCCTCCCGGTTTAAGAGCTGTGTAAACTCCGAGCGGCACTGAAATCACAATTGAAATCAGCAGCGCCCAAAACGACAGAACAAAAGTATTCCAAAGTCTTGGCCCCATGATCTCTGTGACGGGAACCTTATAAGTTCGGCTGTATCCCAAATCCCCTTTGGAAACTGTTTCCACCCAGTTCATATATCTGACATAGGAAGGTTGATCTAAACCATAAAGTTCCCGAAGGCGGGCGACATCGGCAGATGTAATTCGCGGGTTCGAAGCGATCATCATTTCAACGGGATCACCCGGCATCAGGGTCATGATGTAAAAACAGACATAAGAAAGAATGGCAATCACCACCAATGTCTGAATCAGTCGCCGAGTGATATACGTTAGCATCTTAGAAGCTCCACTTTTCGACTTCGTTGGTCTCGGGGAATTGATGGCCAGTCAATCTTACATTTTTAAGACCAGCGGGTAAGACGGCAATATCAGAGCGATAGTACATGGGCAGAACTGGAATTTCTTCGGTGTAAAGTTTTTGTAATTCCCAAGCTAACTCCACTCGTTTTTTAGCGTTAAATTCAATATCCAATTGATCAACAATTTGGTCCACTTTAGGATTTGTCCAGCTCGTGTAGTTCTGTCCAGACCACCCATTTTTGCTCGTAGGAATTGCCGCTGATGCATAAGTCGATCGTGGATTATTTTCTGGTGAAGACACCCAAGCAAATAACGACATCGCAGAAAATTTTCGTTTTCTGGTTGTTTCACTAAAAAATGTTCGAGCCACTTCGTTTTTAATTTGGACATCAATGCCGATTTGCTTCCACTGCTCTTGCAAATAGCTTTCAACGGTCTCACGAGTTTTATCGCCAGCAGTTGTGTTGATTTCTAGCGATAACTTTTTCCCGTCTTTAAATCTATAACCGTCAGCGCCCACTTTCCAGCCGGCCTCATCCAGCAATTTTTGGGCCTCGCGCCGAGAGTAGCGATAAATCGCGACATACTTTGGATCAGCCGTATACCAAGGATCTTTTGGAGTCATAAAATGCAAAGCCGCCTGCTGTTTTCCGTCAAATAAGGATTTCACCAGCTCTTCACGGTTCACCGCGTGAACCAGCGCTTTTCGAACACGCAAATCTTTTAAAATCGGATTGTTCAAATTCAAATCAATATGTTCGTAAGTGACACTGGGAACAAACACCACCTGGTAAGGCAGCTTTTGCGCCTGAATTTTTTTATCCAAGGTCACAGCCTGGTCAAATTTTAAGCCGGTCGTTGTGATCATATCGATGGTGCCAGAAACTAAGTTGGCTTCCATGGTTCCGGTATTAGAAATAAATTTCAGGATAATTTTTTTAATTTTTGCTGGCGGTCCATAAAAATAAGGATTCGGCGTTAACGTGACGTGGCTGCCAAGCTTAACTTCAGAGTAAACATAAGGGCCGACAAAAAGGCCGGGTGTTGTTGGGCTTTTTGTGTATAAAGAGTTTTTCTCATAGCCTTCTTTTTCTTTACCGTATTTTTCAAAGACGGGCTCTTCTAAATGTTTAGGCAGGGGAAAGAATTGACCTAAGCGATTAAAATCCCAACGGGCTTTTTCGTAAGTAAAGGTGCACTTTTTAGGTGTCTTTGGATCAAAATCAATTTTTTCAACTTGCGTATAAGTTTCTTTTTCGCCCACCGAAACATTCGGAGAGGCCGCCACTTTTAAAGCAAAAGCAAAGTCAGCACATGTTAATGGATTGCCGTCGCCCCATTTTGCGTTATCTAAAATTTCCCACTGGGCGATGATTTTTTTCTTGCCGCCGATTTCAACAATTTTGGCTTTGCCATTTTCAAGGGTTGGAATTTCTTTAGCAAGTTGTGCGACCCAATGGGAATCGGCATCTAGATTGACTAAAGAACGATTTGTCATACGGTGCAAAGTTGTTGAAATCATCGATGACATCACCAGCGGATTTAATGAGTCATACTCTTGGGAAGAGCCCATTTTCAGCTCATCATTGTTAAGCGCTAAAGCCGCCGGTGAATTCAGAAAGCTCAGCACAAGGCAACCTACCAGGGCCCAAAAAGTCATCTTCATAAGATCTCCTTTGTCGTTTCAGTTTTTTTTTCATAAAGCCAACAAGCTGTTTTGTGATCCAGCCCCAAAAGCGATGGAATTTCTTGATCACAGATCGGCATTCGATGCGGACATCGTGGATGGAAGGTACACCCGGATGGTGGATTGATTGGGCTAGGCACTTCGCCCGCCAAAGATTTTTTCATTTGTTTTTTTCCGACGCCAACTTGTGGGATCGATGCGATCAAAGCTTGCGTGTAGGGATGCTTTGGGTTTTTAAAAAGCTCATCGCGCGGCGCGATTTCAACAATTTTTCCTAGGTACATCACAGCGACGCGGTCACAAAAATATTCAATGACTGATAAATCATGGGAAATAAATAAATAAGTCAGATTCAGTTTCTCTTGCAAATCCTTCATCAGATTTAAAATTTGCGCTTGAATTGAAACATCTAAGGCCGAAACAGGCTCATCACAAATAATCAGTTGCGGATCCAGCGCGATGGCTCGGGCGATACAAATTCGCTGGCGCTGTCCGCCCGAAAATTCGTGCGGGTAGCGATTGATATGCGAGGCCTTTAAGCCGACCAAAGCTAGAAGTTCTAAAATTCGTGCCGGCCGGGCTTTTGGATCTAAGTGATTATGAATTTCAAAAGGTTGAAGCAGAATTTGCCCGACCGTCATGCGCGGATCTAAGGATGCAAAAGGATCTTGAAAGATCATTTGAATTTCACGCCGGGTCGAGCGCAACTTTTCGCCCTTCAATTGACCAAAATCTTCATTGCGGAAAGTTAATGTGCCCGCGGTGGGTTCGTACAAGCGAATCAGAGTGCGACCTAAAGTGGATTTTCCGCAACCAGATTCACCGACAAGCCCCAAGGTTTCGCCTTTTTTAATGACCAGCGAAACGCCGTCGACGGCTTTGACTTGACCGACTTCACGGAGCAGTAATCCCTTTTTGATGGGGAAATACTTTTTGATATTTTTAGCCTCAAGAATCACTTCGCTCAAACGCAGTTCTCCTTCACAGAGGGTTAAAACAAGCCAGACGGTGGCCAGGTCTTGGCTCGGTCACAGGCGGTCGGTGGGATTGGCATTTCGGTAAAGCATTGGGACATCTGTTAAAAAATGGACAGCCTTTCGGCAGCTCATGCGGCGCTGGCACTGTGCCTTCAATGGTTTGCAATCTGTGAGGCCGCTGACCTAATCTTGGTCTTGAGCCAATCAGCGCACCTGTATAAGGATGCTTTGGATTATTAAAGAGCTCGGTGGTGTCTGCCATCTCGCACATTTGTCCGCCGTACATCACAAGCACTTGATCAGAAATTTCAGAGATCACACCTAAATCGTGCGTGATAAACTGCACGGTCATATTGAATTTTTTCTGTAAGCTTTGGATCAGCTCTAAGATTTGAGCTTGAATGGTCACATCTAATGCCGTTGTGGGTTCGTCGGCAATCAGAAATTTTGGTTCGCAGGATAAAGCCATGGCGATCATGGCTCGTTGTCTCATGCCGCCAGAAAGTTGATGCGAGTAATTGCCGTAGCGATCACCAGCGGACGGAATTCCCACAAGGTTCAGCATCTCAATCGAGCGCTCTTTGGCTTCATGGGGGCTGCACTTTTTATGCTTTAAAATTTGTTCATCAATTTGGTAGCCGATGGTTAAAACAGGATTTAACGCCGTCATGGGTTCTTGAAAGATAATGGCCATCTGATCGCCCCGAACCGCCTGCATTTCAGTTTCTGAAAGCTTCAGGATATCTGTGCCATTGAGGAAAAAAGAACCGCCGGTGATTTGTCCAGGTCGTTCAATCAAACGCATCAAGGAAAAAGAGGTCACCGATTTTCCACAGCCCGATTCGCCGACGATGCCTAAAGTTTGACCTTTATGAATATCGTAAGAAAGTCCATTGACCGCTCGGAAGGCACCCATCTTTGAAAAAAAAGTTGTTTCTAAATCACGCACCGACACAACAGGTTCCGAGAGCATGCTTTTAGATTCACTTTTGTTGGTCGTTACATCCACAGATTTTGCCCCGCCTCTGGGTCAAAAAACCCAGTGGTTCTAGTTACCTCAGGCAATATTTAAAAGCAAAGGAAGAGTCCTTGGCCAATGGATAACGCATTAAATCAGGCGTGATTTTTCAAGCTCGGAAATGACTTTAAAAAAAGTTTTCTCAAAGCTTTTTCCCATGATTCCTGAAAGCTTTTCGGTCCATTTTTGCTTCTTTTCAAACTTCACTTTTAAGACTCTGTGGGTGCGACTGCGAGCCGTTAAGTAAGCGTCGCTGGTCATGATCTCATCAACTAAACCCAGCGAAAGTGCGTTTTCGCCATACCAGTATTCGCCGGTCGCAACCTGGTGCAAATCAAGGTGCGGTCGGTACTTGTGAACAAAGTTTTTAAACAGGCTGTGGGTGTCTTCTAACTGTTGAATAAATTTTTGTTCGCCCTTGGGTGTGATCTCGCCAAAGATGCTGACGGTTCGTTTAAATTCACCGGCAGTGTATTCTTTAAAGTCGACATCATGCTTTTTAAGCAATCGATTCAAATTGGGAACTTGGGCGACAACCCCCACCGAACCGACGATGCCAAAAGGCGCACATAAAATTTTATTTGCCGTGCAGGCCATTAGATAACCGCCACTGGCTGCGACCTTATCCACACAAACCGTCAGCGGAATCTTTTGATCGCGCAGGCGCACTAATTGCGAAGCGGCCAAGCCATAGCCATGCACGACGCCGCCAGGGCTTTCTACACAGACGACCACTTCGTCTTCGGGTGTCGCCGTCGTCAGTAAAGCGGTCACTTCTTCTCGCAATGATTCAACCTCTGAGGCTTTGATATCGCCGTCAAAGTCGATCACAAAAACGCGATTTTTCAGAGGCTGTTCTTTCTTATTTTTTTTAAGCTTTTTCTTTTCTAACTTCCAATCCGCTTCAGTCAGAGCCTCTGACTTAAGAGCCACTTCAAGCCGACGGTAGTGCTGATTTAAGTCCTCAATGTCGACCAAAGGTTGATTCTGGCTTTTGGCCGCCATGATGGCGATAAAGGCAATAACGATGATGATGGCAGCGACTAAAACAAAGGCCTTAGCCGCAAAAATTAAGATCACTAAAAAAACGTCCACAAAAGACCTCCGCAGGTAGGGCGTATCATAAGACTTGCTTCGACAAAGGTCGAGAAACATTTTTGCAGCCATGATCCTAACAAGCTGATAAAATCTGATTGTGGTCACTGTTTTATGTTTTTTGATATTTTCTGCTCAAGCTGAGCGGGCGATTGTGACGCCCGAGGATGTGCAGCGTTTAAGTGGTTTTGCAGAGCATAAAAAGATGAATGCTGATTTCGATAAAAATCGAGAAGCCGGTTTTGAAGATTATTTGAATGAAAAAGACGCCGAAGCCAAAATCCAGTATCGTAACACCAAAGAGCAGCAAGCCATGCCAAAGGAAAAAAGTCCCGGCGACAATATTGTTTTGTATAAAAAAGATTTAGAAGAGCGAAAAGAATGGGAAAAAAATCAGGCCTTAGTGCGCCTTCAACAGGTCAAAGATAATAAGGCCCTGATGGCTCATCCCTTATTTCGAAGCATTTCTGAAGAAGAAGAGCTGGATTTAAATTCTAAAAGGCCACGCTTTGATTATAAAAAGCGGATGCTCTATAGTTCGAAGGGTTCGATCATCCCGCCTTCGCCCACCGGCCGACGAATTAAAGAAAGTGGGCCTTTTAATTCACCAAGTCCGCCATCAGCGCCATCGGGTCCAAACTTCGATGATTTTCCACCACCGCCTCCGCCCATGTTTGGCAATGAGGGTGGCCAGGAAGATTTTCCACCGCCGCCGCCGCCAGCTTTTGATGATTTCGATAACGATTTTCCACCACCGCCACCACCTCCGCCGATGGATTTTCCCCCACCGGGGAACTAATTTTCAGAGATTCATTACTTCATCGGTAGAATTTCTTCTGTCGTAAGACCACTTAACTGGCTGAGTCTTTTTAAGAGGCGCCAAAAAATTAAAAATAAAAAACCCATGGAAGGCAATAGAATCACCATCATGGCCCATTTAGTCATATCGGCGATTTGATGATTTAAAGCCACGGATTGGGCGTTTGAATCAAGGCCCGCTTCCAAGGGTAAAAAAATTCGAGTCGCTAAGGCGAAATTCATGATCGCACTGAGAAAAAATGAACAGGACAGCCACATGGTGGAAGTTTTCATTAATTGCGCAAATTCAGTTTCTTTTTGATTTTGTTGCAGCTTTTCCATCAGCAGATCAATATTGATCAGTTGGGGATTCACAAACAGAGTTTTAATAAAAGGCTTCCGCGAAAAAGCTGAGACAAAAACAAAAGTTCCTACCAGCGCAGGAAATGCGGCCTCCTTCACTGAGAACCAAATACCACCCAGCCCCAAAACGGCAAGACCGCCTGTTAAAAGCACATTCGTCATGCCAAGAATTGAAAAGACATTGGCTTTTTTTCTTTTCAAGCCGTCGTAAATTCCGTAACCAACGGGGAAGGCTAGCGCCAAAATTAAGGTTGGAAAAGCGCCGATTCTTTCAGACAAATATTTCAGAATTAAAATTGGAAATAGAATATTAAAAACAAGGTTAAACAGTCCATTTTCTGGGGGCGCCGCCGCGGAGGTCTTTTGCATGCCCGAGAGTGTTGCTAAAATTATTTAAAAAAGCAAGTTTCACGTTTGGTCGTCGTCATAAAAAAACCAGGCTGACCTCTAAGGGCAGCCTGGTTTGGCTTTCATGGTGAACGAAGTTATTGCCCGGCCTTCAGCGATCCTTCAGATAAGTGAAGGAATAAGCGGCATTCATCTGCTTTTGGAACGCATTTTTTACCCTCATGTTCGTCATCATCATCTTTATCGTCGTCGTCTTGATCATCTTTGTCTGTGGTGGCTTTAGCTTGAAGATGACTTGAAGCTCCAGCTTCTTCGACATCGTCTTTATCGTCGTCGTCATCCTCGTCAGAGTCGCATTTTTTAGCCTCGCAAGTATTTTTAACGGCTTGCTTTGAAGCGTCCACCTTAAAACTTAAAGTATAAAGTTGCCCTTGTGTCACAGTGTAGTCTTGGCGATCTAGCATTAAGCTAATCTTATGCCCCTCGCCGGCGGTCGAAACACCAAGTAAGGTTTCCTGGTTTCCGGCAAGCATAAGACTGCCTGTTTTTGCTAATTCTAAATCTATTTTATCGATTTTTCGGGCTGAATGAAGGGCGCGAACCACAATTTTGTGCGCGGAGCCCACGGCTGAATCATTCGTGATAATTTCGAACAAATGCGAACTAGCTCCTGAAGCACCGGGCGCTTTGACCTCTAACACGTTTAGGGAAATATCAGCTATCCCCATTGTGCTGCATTGAAGAGGCGCGGCTGGAGGCATCACCGTGACTGGAGCCGGTCCGTCCGTGTTGACAGGTGGCGAAGATACCGGTGGAGTCAACCCACCCATGTTGGCAGGCTGTGAAGCCAGCGGTTGAGGCGGCTGATCAATAGGCCCAACGATCAGACCTGGGTCTGATGTAGTGCTGATTTTTGAAGACCCTGTGCCCTGGCTGCTAAGAGTTAAACCGCCCGGCTGACCGCAGTTTTGAAATGCGATTAGGATCACAAGGGTTCCTAAAAAGGCACTCAAGATTCTATGGATTGAATTCATAATTCCCCCTGATTTAAGGATAAAGTAGCCTCTGCCTTGCATCGATAGGAAAAATAAAAATATATTTCAAAGTGGTTTAAAGGGGTCCTCGCGATCATGAGCGCCTCAGAATCAAACATTTTTTATTTTTAGAGTAAAAAAAGGTGCTCAAGGCAGTTTTTCAAAGGGCTTTAGAGTGACCTTGTTGCTGAATGAATTGAAGGATTTTTTTAAAGGTCTTCGAGTCTCTGTGATCTAAAGAGTCTATAATACCAAAATGAGACTCAAGCTTAAGAATAATAAATTCGGAAGGCAAGCCTTCAGCTTTAAGATGTTGGTAGAATTCAGTTGATTGAGCAAGGTCAACTAGTTCGTCCTTTACTGAATGCAAAATCAACCAGGGGGCTTTTGATTTTATTTTTAGACGGCTCGGAGAGGCCAAAGCCAGGTCATTTTTAGTGCCAAATTCAGCATTGATAAAGGCCTCTTTGTAGCTAGGCCATATTTGCAATAAATGAGGAAGGTCGTAAATTCCTTCAATGCCGATCAGGCCTTTGACATAAGGATCCTGAAATCGAGTGCTCCAGAAAGCAATCATGTGGGCGCCAGCAGAATGCCCGACAAGAAATATTTTTTGAGTGTCGCATTTCAAGGACTTTAATTTTTCAATCTTTAAAATCGCAGTTTGTAGATCATCAATAGGTTTTGGATGACTGTGTGCTGGTGCTAATCCGTAATCAGTCACGGCGATACATAAATTTTGCTGGGCTAAGGACTTTGCCAGGTCTTTATATTGTTCTTTGCTTCCACTGATCCAAGCCCCACCGTGGACAAAAACCAAAATAGGAACTTTTTTTGGAGCGCTGGCTTCGTAGAAATCAACGGATTGAGCGGCCGCGAATCGAAAAAATGAAAAAAACAACAACGAGTAAAGCAATTAAAATCCTTCAAGTGCGGACGTCTCAAATTAAGACACAGATTAAAATCTATGCTGACATGTTTTCCGTTGGTTCGACCAAGGTATTTTAAGAAAAGCTCGACGTTAGGCGGATCGCTTTATCAGTGAATGAACCGATATGCCTTTTAGGGTGTTTATCTTTAAAAAAAGATTTTTTTTAATCTTAGGTTTTATCTTTTTTTCAGCTCAAGCCAGAGCTGAAAGAGTGACATTTGATCTTGAAAATCAAGAGATGACCACAGTCTATTCCGTGCCTGGTTTTGATTACTACTCTTGCAAAACGGATAATGGCTGCGATCCCCAAAATGATCCTATTGCCTGGCCTGATAAAAATTCGAACGTCGAATTGGTCTTGGATAAATCAGGACAGCCAGTGACAGCCCATGTGAATGGGACAAAAGGGGAATGGTTCAAAGTTAAAACTTCCTATGAGCGAGAGGGCAAAGTGAAGGATGTTGAAGGATGGATCGAGGGGTCCTATTTAAATATTCCAAAACCGAAGCCAAAAGCAAAAAAACTTCCACCGGTCTGTGATGACAAATCGCCAGGCCCTGAAAAGTCGGGCCATGATATTTTAGACAAAGCCAAGGAAGCCCACCAAGACGAAATCGATAAGATGGCGAATAAAATTTCATCTAAAATCGGACAGTGTGTGATTGCTGACGCCCTTCCTCTGACAAAGGCTAAAAGCGACTGGACTGCTGAGCGCCCTCTCTATGACCAAGCGATCTTGCCATCTTTAAAAAAACAATCGGCTCTGGTTGAAGATGGCAAAACGGTGATCACAAACGAACAATTGATCGAAATTGATATGCTTTCACGAACCATGTATGCCGAAATGGCGATGTGTGGGCACAATCATCCAGAATACTTGGATATTGTCGCCCGAGTCGTGGTGAACAGGGCCGACTTTGATAAAAATTTTCGAAGCGAAAAAAAATCGCCGTCCGAATTTTCAGATGAAAGTCGACACTTCGATCTTAAACATCGTGAAGGCGAAACTCCGCTAATGGGAGTTTTAACGTCTTCTAGAAAATTCAATCCTTGGGATATGTACCTTCGGAAAGGCGTCTTTAATCAAAGTGGAGTTTCGCAAGCCTTGTGTCCGCCCTCTTCTG
Organism: Pseudobdellovibrionaceae bacterium; assembly: GCA_043779385.1. Lineage (GTDB taxonomy): Bacteria > Bdellovibrionota > Bdellovibrionia > Bdellovibrionales > Bdellovibrionaceae > JAYWDA01. The sequence goes on along the minus strand of JAYWEU010000302.1, from coordinate 8,382 downwards.
ATGAAGTTTTCTGGGGATCCTCTGCACGAAAAAAAGGCGACCGCGTTCCAAGCTCAGAAAGAACCGTTTGGAATAAGATTTTAAAAGTCGCCACAGAAGCCATTTTATACCAAGATCATTTCAAAAATAGAACTCGCGACCTGGGTGATATTTTATTATTTCAAACGCAAATTTATGAAAAGCAAAATATGTCAAAATTTCAAAATCGCCCACAGGTTTTTAGAAAAGTGGATGGCGAAAAGATCAACAACAACTATTGCGCAGCAATTTATTCAGCCGCCGAATGGCAGAAAAAATATTTGCCCTTAGAAAATAAAAAAATCGCCAGCGCAAAATAAAAACCATTAGACAAAACGACATCGGCCTTAAGATGTTCGGCCATTAAATAATTTTTCCACTCCAAAGTTTCTTTAAAAAAACTTTATAATTCAAATAATCGATGTCGTCGAATGAGCCCTCTTTTGGAAATTGGCCAATAACGCTGTATTTTTTGATCAATCGTTCTTCTTTAAGGGCAGATAAGCCTTTCGTAAATTCTGGCTTAAAAAAACGTCCTAATTTAAACTCAAGAGCAAGATCATCTCCAATAATTAAATCGACTTCGGAGCCTTTCGAGCGCCAATACGAAATTGGCTTTTTAATCCGCTGATAAGACATATAGGCTGCAAAAACCTGATCTTTCTTGTCTCGATAAGCCTGTGAACTTCATCCAACAACATTGGTAATTTTTGAATTTCATCTATCACGACCACTTTGTCGGTCACTTTAATTTTTTCACGTAAGGCTTTGGGTCTTCGTAAAAATTCTTCATAGACGTCAGCATCCAACAGATCGAAAACTGGAACTGATTTTAGTTGGCTCCGAATTAATGAGCTTTTGCCTGTCGCTCGAGGGCCGAACAAAAAATAATTCGATCTTCCAAGAAGGTTTTTTAAGTTAAGTGTTCTTTTGTACATTCTGTGATTGTATCAAAATCGGCAATAAGTTGCCGATTTTGAAGCAAATAGGCATTTAAAAGGATTATAGATGATCTAAGGCTTTATTATTTTGTTATCCGACTAGTTATTTTTGGCGCCGTCAAAAATCCAATCAAAGATTTTTTGCTTTTCGGCGGGCGTCAGTGGTTCGCCATTTCTTGGCATATAATTATTTGCAACTTGCTGATACAAAAGACTGCCCGCAGGGTTTCCGGGTGAAACTTTCGATAATATTTCCGAATAACTTTGAGTCGAAAATCCCCCTGAATTGCCATGGCATTGACTGCAGCGATTTGTCAAAATTTCGGCCTTTAAAGCCGTGTAGGTTTCTGGCTGTGCATAGGTATATTTGGAATTTAAACTTGCCGTTGGGTCCTCAGAACTTGTCACGCTAATTTTGACGGGGCCCAAAGAGCCCGGTGGAGTCAAGCAGGTTATCGTACTTGCAGAGGTCACGGTGAGGGAAAGGCAAGGTTTTTCACCGATCGTCACTGAAGTTCCGGTGCGAAATTGTGAGCCAGAAATGATAAGAAGGGTCGATCCATTTGTTGACCCATTGGTCGGCATAAACCCACTGATCGAAGGGGACATCAATTGATCCGAATAAATAAATGAATCAGTTAATACGGCTGTTTTGCCATCAGGATTAATGACTGAAATATTGACTGTCGCCTTCGGACTGGCAGGGGCAAGACAATTTAATTCGGTGTCTGAAAGCACTTTTAAGGATTCGCAATTATTTTTTCCGATCTCGACGCGAAGGCCTTTTTGAAACAAAGTTCCTCGTAAAGTAATTAAAGTTTGACCTAAGGTTTTAGAAAACGTCGGAGAAACCGAAGTGATTTGCAGGGTCGGCGCAGGGGCGCGGTAGGCTGCAATTTTCATTTTAAGATAGGCGCAACAACTGAGGAATAAAAAGCTGCCAAGGACAAAGGTTAGAAAAAGTTTTTTCATCATAGTATAACTCTATTTTGAACCCAATAAACTAGACAGTATCGCATTATTCCTTGGGATTAAAATGACCTCACCAGGATTTTCTAGAACTTTCTGAGTCTCTAGGACTTGAAATAAAGCCTCTGAAACGTCTTTATCCTGTGCAATTTCGCTCAGGGCTTTTCCGACAATCTGCGGGCGCACGGCGCCGGCTTTCCCGAACTCGATCGAAGCCGTTCTTTGCGCCGTGTTTGTAATGACATGAACTTGATTATCGCCATCCTGCTTGATCGAGGCTGTGACTTGGCGCAAGCGATTGACGACTTTACTTTCAATTTCACGAATCATATTTTCGTCGCGAAAATGAACTTTTCGAATGTAGATAGAACCTAATTTAAAACCCCAATCTTGGGACTTATTCGTCACTTCATTGCGAACCACTTGGCTTAATGAATGTCGATCTGTCAGCATTTTTGAAAGCGGCAAATTGCTCAGGCATCGAACGGTGGCATTGCTGACATTGGCCGCTAGCGACCCTCGGGGGTCCGAGTTCTTAAATAAGTAAGAAATTGGATTATTGATATAGGTTTCATACCAGATGCCGACGCCCATAGGGGCGCCTTCTTCGGAATTAACGGCCTGACTGCGCAAGTAAGACTGATCCATCCTTAAATCCAGAACGTAAACTTTACCTAAGAAATTAATAACGAAGGCTTTCCAAGAAAGCTTTGGCCAAAGAAAGTGCAGCCCAGGTTCTGTCACTGTAGCGACGACTTCGCCAAATAAAGTGTAAACCTGACAGGTGGCTTCACTGACGGTGGTGTAGAATAAAAATAACTGTAGAATTTTAAGAAGAACAATTTCAAAAATCAGAGCCGCAAAAAGGCCCGTAAGGATTTCCAATGCAAAAGATTCCATGAAAGCGATCTCCTATTTTTCTAGTACAACCCGTTTAGCTTTTTGAAAGACATTGATTTTAATATTTCTGACAAAATTTTGAAGGACATCGGGACCACTTTTTTTAAGCTCTTTTAATTGATTGGCCAAAGCAATTAAAGGTTCGACTTCGGCCTGAACTTTCAAGGTCTCAATTTCAACAGCCCGCCGTGATAAAACAATTGTTTGATCTGCCGAAGCTTTGGCCAAGCTGATTTCTGAAGAGACGTTATTATAAGCTGTGTTGATGGCGGCCAGGGCGCTTTCGACTTCATGGGGAGGTTCGATCCCGGTGATCAAGGAAGCTTCAAGAAGCATTCCGTATCGTGCCGATGAACTTTTACATTCTTCTAACATCGTATCGTTAATTTCACGCAAGTTTTTGCGAAGATCATTGATTGAAACATTGTCAGAAATATGAGTGTCGCTAAGAATCAGACTTGTGGGCTCTAGGGATTTGACGGAGCTTTCATAGTTCGCAATTTTTTCTCTTAAAATGGAAACAAAATAACCCATCACATGGGCAATGGGGTTTTTAATTCCAAAGAAATAGGCATACAGATTTTGTTCACAAACCCTAAAACGGATCTGGCCATTAAGACCAATGTTCAGTTGATCCTGGGTGACCGCTTCCAGCAAAGTGCCGTTATGATTGGCGGCAAGGCTTTCGGGGTCGGTGGCCATATTCATGGTTTCAGTGGCTATCGAAGCCTTGTAAATTCGCTCCCAGGGCATTTTAAAATGCAGACCAGGGCCGATGATAGTGACGACGGGAAAATCGTAACGCGCTTTTTCTTCGGCGTTCAGTGATTGAGCCATCGGTTGCGCTGTGGTTCTAAGATCTTTGAATCTGTCGGCTCTACCAAAGACAGTTTTTACAGCTCTTTCGTTTTGGTCCACCGTATAAAATCCAAATAAGATACATCGAATCAGGAAGTAAATTAAAATTCCAAGAAACATTCCCAATGGGCCTCCGTGGTCTATTTTATTGCTTTTTGATGATTAGAATTCAGGGGTGAGGGCTTGTCAAAGCTATTGGGCCCGAATCAGATTCAGAATGAGATTCCAGTGACTTTGCCTTTAAGAGGCGCCGAAAAAGCTTAAAAGTTAGACAATTTTTAGAGAAATCATTTATCCTTAAAGACGGAGGTGGTTGTGGCTTCGTCTCAGGATGAGAACAGCGAAAAGCATGAGTTTCATTATCTCATTTCCTCAAAAGGGCCTGTGGTCATTGTCACCTTCGTAGGAGAGCTAAAAAATAATTGTACTGAAAAGCTTGAGACCTGCCAACGTGAGATCCTTGCGATCGAATCGGCTAAATACTTTATTTTGTATCTGCGCGACCTCCCAAATATTTCTGGCGATGTGATAACAACTTTTACTCAATTTCAAAAAAATATTCGAAATAAAGGTCAGCTCAGACTGTCGTCCTTAAATCCAATTTTAAGAGATAAATTAACGAAGCTGGGAATTGTTCGAAATTCAGAGATTGTCGATAATCTTCAGGTCGCTTTAAAAGGAATTTTGAAAAGCGCGTGACGTGAGCCTATTATTTAAGCCTCTTTTTTCGTGAGGGTTTTAAAAAGGGAAAACTCATGCAAGAGTATCCCCCCTGTAGATTCAATATTTTTAATGGAATTAACATTTCCTTCGTCCACATAGCTACTTTCTAAAGTTTTAATGCCATGGTTTGCCATATTTAAAATTACGTGATGTCGCAAAAGCCTACTTAGTTTCTTTCCTTGGTACTCAGGTAAAATTCCAATATGAACCATACGCGCTCGCGCGATCAGATGTCTTTTAGAAACTATTGAAAATAGGTTGTGGGCCTCTGAAGACTCTTGGTTTAAGACCTGATTAAAATCAAGCATGGCCATGCAAAACCCTATCGGGAGCTGGTCCTTCAGTAAAAAGCTGCAGAAGCCTTTTGTTTGAACCATCCAACTGAGTTTAAAAATATCCCAGTTCTCTTCATCGGTCAGCCAGGACAAATTAAAATGATCAGCAAAGGCTTGCTTGGAAATCTTATTTACAATTTTCATTTCCTTTTGAAACCCTATCCGCCGAAAGGGTCGAACCGAAAAACCAAGAGGAAGAGTGATCATCTCACTTTTAATTTTTAAAATAAGTTCAGATGTTATCTGCGTTTCAAAGCTAAAATATTTTCGATACAAATTTAGTTCTGAGCTTTGCCATAATACTTGAAGACCCTGATGCGTTCCGGCGGTCGCAAAGCCAATTTTTTTAAAATCCACATTATTTTTTAATTGATCCATTGGAATCGAAAGCCCCAAATAAGCGTGTGCGTTCATCGGTCCTATAAAGGATTCTCCGGTAAATTCTTTTCGCAAGGATTGCCAAAAAAATGAAGCCTCGCTATTCGTTAGGTCAGGGAGGCAAGCGACTAAACCGATCGAAGGTTTGATTTGCGGGTCTGTTTTATGAAAAAATACTTGGGCACAGATGATTGTTTCTCCGCGCTTCTTTAGACAAAGCGACCGAACTGTGAAATTCTTTAAAACTAAAAAATCACTTTTAAGAAGCCGCTTCATAATATAATCAGCACTAGAATAAGATTTATAATGAATCTTCGTTTTGTTCCAAAGTTCGAAATGCTCTGGGTAAAGATCTTCAGGGTCCAGCACTTCAAAACTTAATTCGCTCATTTAAAGACCCTTATAAGTATCTAAGAAAATTTTAGATTTTATAATTTCCTTGGTTGCATGAGCATAAAAATGGATTGGATTTTCATATTTTGACAAATATTTACGAAGTTCAGAAAAGGCTTGGATCAACTGATTCACTTCCTCTTCAGAATGAAGACTGGTCACGGAAATCCTTAGAACACCTTCATCATGGGGAACCGCTGGAAAAACAACTGAATTAACATACATTCCCAGGTCAAACATTCTTCGACCTGCCATCATGGTCAGTAGATCACTGCCCATCGGTACTGGAATTATAGGTGAAGGGTCCATTGACACCTTATAGCCTAAAGAGCTGAGTCTTGCACGAATCTCGAGAGAGTTCTTTGTCAATTTTGACCGCAAAGCTTGACCTTCTGGGGACTTTGAAATCTGCAGGGCTTTTAAGGCGCCTGCGACGGCCGAAGGTTGAATCGTTCCAGAAAAGATATAGGCCTTTGAACTCAACCGAATCAAGTCAATGATGCCGGCCTGACCACTGATAAACCCACCATAAGAACTAAAAGCTTTTTGCAGACTGCCAGTGACTAAAATATTTTCCCAGGGAAGTTGGTATTTTTCGACAACGCCGCCTCCGTGTTCTCCGAAAATCCCAATTCCGTGCGCATCGTCGATATACAAAACGGTATTTTGTTCTTTACAAAATTGGTCCCACTCTAAGAGCGGCGGCGTATGCCCCTGCATGCTATAAACACCATCGACCAGTAAAACGTTATGATCAAGTCTTGAATCAAGGATCGTTTGTCGGGCTTTTGTGACTTTTGAAATATCAACCGGAATAATTTTGGCACCCTTCGCTTGGGCTATAAGACTGGCTTGATACATTGACATATGAGCATGACGATCAATAAAAATGGCCGATTGATGATTGCTGTACAAAGCCGGAAGCACGCCCGCATGAATCTGCGAAATATTGTGTCCTAGCAAAGTTTTTTCAGCGCCGACAAGTTTTGAGAGATTTTCTTCAAGTTCAAATATATTGGCATGAGACGCAAAAACCCGTGAACAGCCCGCGTGAGTTCCCCATTCCTGGGCCGCTTGTTGGCTGGCCGCGATCACTTCTGGGTGAAAATCAAAACCGAGGTAATTGGCTGAACCGAAATTTATGACTTCTTTTCCGTTAAGGACAATTTTTCTTTTATCCACTTTACTAGTGACTGCGTATTTGCCATGGAAGGATTCCAATAAGTTTCCTAGCTTTTTAAGTCGCTGAATTTCAGGCAGTTTCATCCGCGTACGAATTAACTGAGCTAGGGGCGAGTGATCCTTCGAACTTGGTTTTTTTAATTGTGGAGTCTGCATGGTGGTCAACTTACTCTTTTGACTTACAAATCGCAAATTTCGCAGCCTACAGAGCGGTCTTTTTATGAAAAGTTCATGACTGTCCAAAAGTATGACAGTTTTTTGGGTCGAAAGAGCTGCCTTCTAGGGCCCTAAATAAATGGCTTATACATTGCATCGTCTGCGTTACATGACTAAAAAAAAGGAACACCTTATGAAAAAAGACGTTCTGATCAGCAGTGTTTTATTGATGATTTCCACTTTCGCCTTTTCAAGTGCCTTTGCCTCAGACGCAAGGCTTGAGGAATGCTTAAAAAAAAATGAGACCAACGCCGGAATGCAGATGTGCATGGGTCAGGAATTAAAAATTCAAGACCAAAATCTGAATACAGAGTATAAAAAATTAATGAGTCTTTTAAAAAAAGATTCTTCTTCGGATTCTAAAGAAATTTTAAATCGTATCGTTAAAAATCAAAAAGCCTGGATTGCGATGCGCGACACCACTTGTGATGTTGAAGGCATCGAAATGTTGGGCGGATCGGGTGAGGCCTTGGTGATTTTAGGATGCTTGAATCGAATGACCTCTGAGCGAGCAGTGGAACTTGAAAATATGGAAAAATATGCTGGCTTGGGCGAGGGACTTTAATAGTCTTTCAGCTAAATCCTTTTTTTTTGGATTTATTCCTTACTTTGCCCTTAGAACAAAAGCTTGCAATTTTTTAATAAGGCAACTGACCCGAGCATCCATATTTATTTTCTCGGAGCCAATAAGTAGTGATGGTCGATTTGCTTTTCCCTTCCAAGTCGTTCCACAAGAAAGAGGGACTGTAAGGCCCGTACTCGGCGGCACTAATATTCGGACCCCCGGGTCTAGGAACGATATCTAGCTCAAGCTGCTCACAGAAGCTTCCCGGGTTACAAAATTCTACTTTTAGTGTGCAGAACAAACCGGCACATTGTGAAATCAATTTGCGATATTCAAAATCAGGGTGATCAGTCAAATAGCGACTCATCTTTCCGCGGGCTTGTTCACTCAAATTTATAGATTCGACACGATTCACGGAAAAAAGAGTTTGAATTATAATTCGGTTTCCCAAATTGTGGGTGGATGCTTTATTATAATAGTTAATCAGATTTGGTTGCATCCATCCATCACGAATCATTACAAAAGCCACCGAAGCATTAATTTTTTGTTTGCAAGCTTTGAATCTTGTGTCGGAATAAGAATAACTGAAGCCGTCGACTTCAAGTATATGGGAAAATATATATTTAGTCAGTCGGATGCAATCACGACTTAATTTGCTGCCGCCGTTTTCAAAAAATACTTGAGCTCCTTCGCTGTTGGGACAGTTGAAGTGGCTTTCTACTTGATAAGCTTTTGAAACCAAAAGCTTATCCTCAATGATCGGCGGCGATGACAAATCTAGCAGATTAAATCCGATAGGCAATTTCATTTCTATTAATAACCACTCGGATCCACCATAACCCCTTGTCACAATAGGGTCCACGGCCGCGTACAGACCTGAACCGTACATATTGTTCTGTCCTTC
>JAYWEU010000301.1:0-8356 GCA_043779385.1 Pseudobdellovibrionaceae bacterium | reverse complement strand
TTGAATTTTAATAAAGCATTTTGCATTTGAAACAGTCGATTCAATTTTCAAACGATGGCGAATCAGACCTTCGTTTTTCAAAAGTGCAGATATTTTTTTCTGGCTGAATTGCGAAACCTTTTTAACATCAAACTGTGCAAAAGCTGTTCGATAATTTTCTCTCTTTTTTAAGACAGTCAGCCAAGAAAGGCCGGCCTGAGCCCCTTCTAAGGTTAAAAATTCAAAAAAGACGATGTCATCATAGACAGGAACGCCCCACTCACGGTCATGATAAATTTGATTTAATGGATCTTTTGCCCAGGCACAACGGTTTTTAATAACCATAAAGATCCTTAAGCTTGTTTTTTTAAGTTTATTTTCGGTTTGGAAATATAATGTAACTCATGTTGACCCGCAGTGCCCTCAACGTTTTGATCAAAAGCCACCTCAAATCCCATGGAAGAATGATAGCCCTGTTCTTCCGCTAAACGCATCACTCGGGCTGTGACTGTCACAATCGCATTTAAGTCTTTATTATTTTTTTCAAGTTTGGCTGCCATATTGACGGGATTTCCGATGATTGTCATTTCCATTCGCTGATTGTCACCAGTGGCGCCAAAGATTAATGGCCCATTGGCTGCAGCCATATTAATTTCAATCTCGGACTGGTTTAATTCGCGGCGCTCAAAATTCCAGTTGTCAGTCGCAACAATAATTTCTTCAATGGTTCTTAAGCAATCAGCTGAGTGGGAATTATTTTCTACAGCGGCACCAAAATGGGCTAAAATTCCGTCCCCCATAAATTTATCCAGTACGCCTCTGTTTTTAAGAATCAAAGGAACTAATCGGGCATGGTATTCAGTTAAAATTTTCATGACGCCGTCAGCGTCTAAAATGTTGGATAATTTTGTGAATCCCCGAAGGTCTATAAATAGAACAGAAGCTGTGCGCTTGACACCATGACCAGCTTTTAAAATTAATTTTCCGGATTTTATTAAGTCAGCGACTTGGGGTGAAAAAAATAGCGATAAATTTTCCGTTTGGGATCTTTTTGTAGCAGATTCTAAAAGCAACTGTTGGGCTCCGTAAACTGCAATGGCCAAACAAAAACCCTGTAATGCTAAGGATAAAATCTTTTCAACTTCGGCACCCACAAGAATTTTACCGGTTGATGTGTATTCGACAAAAGATCTTGTCACTTCTGAATTAGGTTCATGAACGGCCGCCGTTAAAAGCAGGCCCCAGCCGATCACGGAACAAAGCGTTGCCAATATCACAAGCCCGGGTCGCATGGTCAGAGCTCGAAGGCTGATCATCACGCCCAAGAATTGAAAGGTCGGGGATCGCAGGGAAAATCCCAAAGGCATGACGTATTCGATATGGTAAAGCCATATCAGCCCTAGAACCATAAAAATATCTATGATGGTGTACAAAGTGGAAACGGCGACGGTGATTTGATTTTTTGCGGACCACCAGAGACGCAAAGTCATAAATGGAAAATAAAGCATAAACACCAGGGGCACTGAATTGAACGAATGATTCTGGGCAAAAGCTTTGGGTGAAAAAAGCCAGAAGACAAACAAAAATGAAATTAGAAGAGAATGGGCCATGGCCGAGATTCTTTCTCCCCATTGTAATTTTTCAATAATTTTTAGTTTGGTGTTTTCTTCAAGATCTTGATTTGACCACTGATGGTTTAACAGTAAACTGATCTTAGGAAGAAGACTTTTAAAATTCACATTCCTATTTCGGAGTCCTTGGAGAATTCATCAAGAGGCATTTGGTCCTGTCTCAGGATGAGACACTATTAAAGCTAAAATAATGAGCCGCTACAATAGGTTTTTGTGTCAGTTTCGCCAAGCCAAAGGCATTTTACAATCTTTCTAAAGAGAGCCCGCAATGTAGGATTTCGCACTTGTTTTTCAGAAAGCTTTAGCTGATTTAAGTCGCTCAGGTCCAAAGGCACAAGGGCAGGGAACGTGCGGCGCTGGATGCCCTGGAACCGACTGGATAAGCCTTGCTCGACGGTTCGTAAAACCTGATAAGTCTGGCCTTCTGTCAAAGCTCCTGATTCAAGCAATTGAATCGCTAAATCAGCAGCTGTCAGGAAAGGTTTTTGATCGCTCGTCAGCACTTCTCCGATATCGTTAGAATAAAGATGGTGAATATAAACCTCGCGGATCTGGTTTCTAAAATTTGGATCGGCTTTCAACTTTCTATAAACAGTCACGTCCTTTTCGCCATTATCACCCAGCAAGATAAAATTGGCCGTAGGCTCTGACAGAATAATTTTTTGAATCTGAGCCAGCTTATAATCTTCGGTCTTCACTGATAAATTGGGACGCATCCAAAGACGGCCCTTCGGAAATCCACTGGATTGCAAGAATTTTTCTGGCAGGGCGCCAAAAAACTCTATGCCGCCGCTGACATAATGAATTTCAACACCATTTGCGGCAAGAGCCGTGTAAATCAAGGGAATTCCAATAAACGAATTGTTAGAACTAAGAATGGTTGTCATCATATGCCAATATTGCGAAGCGGTCGCAGCGATCGATAAAGCGGCCGGTTTCATTTGACTGTCTTTGATCGTATCGTCGATATCACTGATAAGAATTGTTTTAGCCGGAGCCGCAGCAAAAGCGATCATTGAAGGGCCCAGGGCCCCCAGCAAAATTAAAATTAGACGAAGAGTGATGCTCAAAATTGCTCCTAACCTGTCAAAAATATGAACATTTCAGATGGCTCAAGTCGAAGGTCATGGAAGTCTTTCCTCGCTCAAGATCCTTGATTCAATGAGTAGCAAATTAGGGGCCAAGAAATTCGACCTTAAGCTTCTTGGACCGAAAAAAGTAAAAGATAACCTTGATCGTGGGAGTACTTATTGGCGATCGCCGTTTTGGTTTCTGCGATTTCATAGGAATAGGTAGCAACTGCGCTCAGGCCACTTTTATGGGCTTTCAGCATAATTCGTGCAGCCTCTTCAAGGCCCTTTTGAAAACAGCGCTGCAAGCATTCAATGACAAAGTTTCGTGGTGTAAAGGAATCATTGTGAAGTAACACAACATACATTTTAGGTTCCTGCGTCTTTTCGTCGGATTTGACATCAGGTTTTATGATAGTGTCTGATTCGCTCATGGAGTGACTTATACTAATGAAGATCAAAATATTCCAGTCCTTAACTCAAATATCTGAAAAAAACTGGATAAAAATCACGCCTATGGATTTCCCTTTTGCCAGTTATCATTTTTTATCAGGCTTAGAAGCGACCGGTTGCCTGGGCTCCCGCACAGGTTGGGGACCCGTCTATTTAACGGCTTGGCAAAATGAAGATTTGATCGGCGCCATTGTTGCTTATTTAAAAACCAATAGTTACGGCGAATATATTTTTGATTTTGCCTGGGCGCAGGCTCACGAATCCATGGGTATCGCCTACTATCCGAAGCTTGTCATGGCTGTGCCATTTACGCCAGCCACAGGACCAAAAATTTTAATGTCGCCGGATCTTGAACCTAGTTTGCAAATTGAAACTAGAACTGCTTTGCTGCGGGCGTTAGATCAATGGAGTGCTGAAACGAAAGCCAGCTCAAGCCATGCCTTATTTATACCTCAGGCAGAAATTCCCTCATTTGAGCAGGCAGGATTTTTTATTCGTCAAAGTTTTCAATTCCACTGGCAAAATAAGGGATATAAAAGTTTCGATGCGTTTATGGAAAGTCTGCGCGGGAAACGACGAAAAGAAATTCGCCGCGAGCGGGCTATGGTGACAGAATCCCAAGTCACGATCCAGCGTTTGACGGGGGCTCAGTTAAAACCTCACCATGCCGAGCTGATGTATGAGTTTTACCTCAGCACAATTGATAAGATGCAAGGGATGGATTATTTAACACTGGATTTTTTTAAGAAAATATTTTCGACGATGGCCGACCAGATTCTTTTTATCTTGGCCACAAACTCATCAGGTCTGGATGTGGCTGGGGCGCTTTGTTTTTATCATGGATCCGTCTTGTTTGGTCGAAACTGGGGGTGTTTAGAAGAATATAAAAGTCTGCATTTTGAACTTTGTTATTATCAGGGAATTGAGTTTGCCATTGAAAATAATTTGAAACTATTCGAGGCCGGAGCGCAGGGAGAACATAAATTTCAGCGTGGTTTTCTTCCGGTGTTGACCTATAGCGCCCATAGGATTAAAAATTCCCGGCTTAATTTGCCAATCCAAGATTATGTGAATCACGAAAAAATTCAAATAGAACAAATAATAACTGATTATATGACCCACTCACCATTTGCTAATTCTGTTTAGCGCCTTCGTGATGAACATCGGTGTGTCTGAGAAGGCTTAAAGTTCCATCAGCCTCAAGAACGCCCACTTTAACTTCGCTCACATGGGAAACACCTTGCTTGCGAATCAAGACATTCACTTCGGATTTAGAAAGAAATTCTTTTCGAAGAGCCTGTTCAACGAATTTTCCATCGTGAATCAGTAATCGCGGAGTGCCCTCAAAAAGATTCTGAAAAAATTTACTTTTATAAGTTAAATAAGAAATCGTGATTGAGAGGGCGATCAGAACAAGAGCTAAAAGAAGTCCCCCAATCAGTGAATTATCCCCGCCGTTCATAGAATTTTGGACGGCGTTACTGATCAGAAGAACTGAAACAAATTCAGTGGCACCCATTTGTCCAATTTGTCTTTTGCCCGAGATCCTTAGAAGAACAAGAACGGCAAAATAAACGACAGCCGCGCGCACAACTAAATTTAAAGGAGCCACATCAAAATGCATTAAACTTTGCCACATAAAAACTCCTTTAAATTAAACTTTGAATAAAATAAAAAGTTCCAAGGGCGCCAAACACCAGGCTGACGTACCAGAAATATTTTCGTCGCGTCAGGGCGGCGATGGCTCCGATGGCGATGGCCACTTGAAACATTGTCACCGCACGGGCCAGAATTTCGTGAATCGTTAAATGCGCTTCGGATTCTTTTTGGAACTCTTCGGCCTCTTTTGAAATTTGACTTTGTTCGGCTTTGTATTCAGCCACTTTGCCCTTGTCTTTTTCAGAGATTTCTTTGCCTAAGCCTTCAAGAACTTGAATTCGTGAATCTAAGATCGCAGATTTAATGCCTTTGGCTTGATAATAGCTCCACTTGTCTGAAGACTTAATTTGACTGATCATGGCCTCATTCACATGGTGACCTGACAGCAGGGCTGTGACGGCGGCAAGCACAGCTAGCAAGGCCGAGCTCAGGGCGACATAAGTGATCCAAGTGTGGGAAGCATGGGCCGCTGCCTCGTGAATATGTTCTTGAACAGCTTCAATGGGAACTTCTGTTTCTTCCATGGGGGCTCCTTTTTTTTATGAAACTTTTAAAATTTGTTGTAACCAAGGGGAAAATAAAATCCCTAAAAGAATTCCAAGGACCCCTGGTGCTAAGACTAAAGCCAAGAGTTGAAAAGCAAAAAGCTGAATCTGTCGCTGGGATGTCCATCCCAGTTCTTGCATGACAGTAAAGATTAATAAACGACGTTCTTGCATGATCACAATCGAAAGAAAAAGTCCTGGAATCAAGCAAAAGACAATTAAGGCGACCAGCGCGTAAAGACTTTTTCCTAATTGATCGACGCGATGATCCTCGTCCGTCTGACCCGGGCTGACAAGCATGCCTTGGGCAATTGTTTTTCGGTCAATCAGCTCTTTTAGTTTTTGCAAAGGGCCGGGTTCGCCTTGGGCTAAAATTCCCATTAAAACCTTGGTTCCCCATTCAGGGGTTTGGTAACCGGCGCGGCTAGTAAATTCTAAGCTTTGGCTGGCCCATGGCTGGAAGGGAAATTGATTCCAGATAGAGGGTTCATTGATCGTTGAAAAATAAGCTTCTTTGTCGCCCAGAAAAGCAAGATTGGTATTGCCATCCTTTTTGTAAGGAATAAAACCTAACACTTTTAAAGATGGGGCGGGCAGATGCCGCAGAATTTTTTCGTCGTTAATTTGACCCTGTAGTGTTTCAAACAAGGCGGTGGGGATCAGGCCTTCAGGCTCGCCGTGAATTAAACTGCGGTGCAGGCCCTCAAGACTGACGCCTTTGGGCACGATCACAAGTCCAGCGCCCCATGCAACCGGGACGAACAAAGTTTCAATATATTTTTTAAGCCCTAATGTGGCTGACAGTGTGAATCCCGATAACAAGGAACATAAAATCAAGGTGAAGGCGATTTTTAAACTGCGTCTGAATTCGATCAAAAGTATTTTTAAGATCATAAGCGCACTTCTTTTTTCCAATCAAAAACTTGATCGGCATATTGAGTGAGGCGATGATCATGGCTCACCACTAAGATTGTTTTTTCACGAAGGTCCTTTTTAATTAACTTTATTGCAACATCGGTATGATCGTCATCCAAATGAGCCGTCGGTTCATCTAAAAGAATCAGCTCTGGTTTCTGCAAAAGCATTCGAATCAACGAGATTCTTTGTTTTTCGCCCCCGCTTAAAAACTGAACCTTTTCAGACAATGAAAATTCTAAATCAAACTTTTTTAAGCCTTGTTCTTGTTGCTTTTGATCAGCCCCCACTAAGCAAAAGTTTTCACCGATGCTCCAGTGGTCTATTAAGTGACAATCTTGATGAACATAGCCAATTTTATTTTTTTGAATTTCTTTATTCTTGGCATCTGTCCGATAAACCTGACCGGATTCAAGAGATATTAATCCCGCCAGCAGTTTTAAAAAAGTGCTTTTCCCGCAGCCGCTGGGTCCACGAATCAAAGTTAAGCTTGAGGGTTGAAATTCAATTGTTAAATTTTTAAATAAAGGACGGCCCGGATAGGAATAACTTAAATTGTTCACTCGCAAGCTCATACTCTATTTATTGAATAAGATGGCGCAAACCGCAAGCTTGTCTAAAAAGAAAGCGTTTTTATGGGTTTTTTATGCATAAGATTGATGCAAAAAAGGTCACTTCCAAGGTATTTTTTCGTACTGCCCCTGGCCATTTTCATTTGGGCTTATTGATCTGGCGCACCAGAATTTAAATTCCAAAATTATCTATCTTTTTTAGATCAGCTTGTGGCAGCGTAGACATCAGTGATCTAATCCACAGGGGGGCCATGGATATGAACGCTCTGAAAAGAAATCTTCTACTTCTGATTTTGCCACTTCTTGTTTTTGATGTGGCTACGGCAAAAATCGAAGTGGTTCTTGGGTCGCCACTTTCAAAAAATTTAAATCTTCCCGGGACAATTCCTGACGCAAGTTCATCTGAAATCGTCATTTCCCGCGACCAGTACGTTTTATCTTATAATAAGGAGCGCCGGTCTCCGAATTGGGTGGCCTGGAAACTTGAAGCCAGCCAGATGGGAAGCGCCGGACGAACCAATGACTTTCAAACCGATGCAGATCTGCAAGGATACCTCCAGCAGTCTCATTCAAGCTATCTAGCGGTTGATCCGTCTGAGTTTTCTGGAAGTTGTTATGATCGTGGTCACCAAATTCCGTCAGCCGATCGCACCGACACAGTCGACAACAATCGCGTGACATTTCTAATGAGCAATATGATTCCACAAACGCCTTATTTAAACCGAGTTGTTTGGGAGCATTTAGAGCAGTACACGCGCAACTTGGTGAAGCAAGAGAACAAAAAAGTTTATGTGATCGCTGGCCCCATCTACGATAAAGATTTTGGTAAAATTGGACCTAATAAAGACATCCCGGTTCCGTCGAAGGATTTTAAAATCATCATCGCTCTGGATGCCAATCAATCATTTAAGGACATCACCAAGCAAACGCCGATCATAGCTGTTATCATGCCGAACACTTTAAAGGATGGCTCTGTTATTTCTGATGGGCCCAAGACAAGTTGTCCCGTATTTGCAGCTGGCATCGAAGTGATTGACGATTGGAAAAGTTATCTGTCCACAGTCGGAGAAATCGAGGCCGCGACAGGTTTGCAATTATTTTCGAAACTGCCAGAACAGTCTTTAGAGGTGTCTCCACCTCAAGAACAGATTCCAACACCACCTGCACCAGAAATGCTTAAGCTATAACATCAGGGGCTCGTCAGAGGCATGACGGACCCACAGGCGACGGCACTGGGAGTTAAATTTTTTGATCCCTTAGGGGTTATCGACAAGACCACAATATCGCCAGCCAATGATGAAGGACCAATAACTTTAAGATCCTGAATCTTAAAAGTATTTTCAGAAATTCCTTCAGTATTTGCGCGCAGGCTTGTCATTGCAGGCGCTGAGGGCATCGCCAAACTTCCACAAGCCCGATCGGGATGAAGAAAAAGTTGATAATTGCCTTTAGGAACCAGTCCCTCAAGATGAAAGCTGACAATTACACTATTGGGCATTTGTTCAAAATTAACATGGCCCTGAATTTTTAGA
>JAYWEU010000300.1:0-8416 GCA_043779385.1 Pseudobdellovibrionaceae bacterium | reverse complement strand
TGAAGATTATTTAACTGAAGGCTGTGAAATGCCTTTGTGGGAATTAAAATCCTTGGGCCGCCAATTGGGAATCAGTGAAGATTTGTATAAAAGACCGGTCATGTCTCTGAGTGGGGGATATCGGATGCGCTGCAAACTGCTTTATTTGATTGGCCAAGATCCCAATCTGATGTTGCTGGATGAGCCCACGAATTATTTGGATTTAGAAACAACTTTAGTTTTAGAAAAGTTTCTTCAAGGCTACAAGGGCGCTTTTTTATTGATTTCCCATGACCGAGAATTCCTTCGGCGCACGACAGATCATGTCTTAGAAGTCGAGCAGGGTGAAATCACAAAGTACAATGGCAATCTGGATGATTATTTTGAACAAAAAGAAATGCTACGTGGGCAATTAGAATCCCGAGCTATGTCAATTCAAGAAAAAAGACAACAGGTCTTGGATTTCGTTTCAAAATTTGGTGCAAAAGCCAGTAAAGCGCGCCAGGCGCAATCGCGATTAAAAAGTTTAAATCGAATGGAAAATATTGAACTGCGCCCCTTACCAGTCACAGCCTCGATTAAAATTCCACGTCCTGTGAAAGCAGGGAAAATTATTGTTAGCATGAAAGAAGCTGAGCTGGGCTATGGTGAAAAGACAGTTCTTAAAAAAGTTAATTTTCATTTGGAAAATGGCGACCATATTGCCGTTGTGGGTTTGAATGGCGCCGGCAAGTCTACTTTTCTAAAGGCACTCGCGCATGTCATGGTTCCCATTAAAGGAAAAATTGAAACAGGATATCAAGTAAAAATTGGCTATTATGCTCAGCATGTGGCTGAAAATTTGGATGCAAATAGTAATGTCATCGATGAAATGACAAAAAAAGCGCACGTCGAAGTCAGCCGTCAAGAGGGCTTGAGTATGGCAGGATCTTTACTTTTTGGTGGTGACGATATTTATAAAAAGATTTCTGTTTTATCGGGCGGTGAAAAATCACGTGTGGCACTCGGTCAAATTCTTTTACAAAAAGCGCCCTGTTTGATCTTGGATGAGCCAACAAATCATTTAGATTTTCAAACCGTCGAAGCGCTGACTCAAGCCTTGATGAAATACGAAGGGACCGTCGCGGTCGTCAGTCATGATCGCAGCTTTATTCGGCGTGTAGGAACTAAAATTCTTGAAGTCAATCATGGTCAAGTCAGCGTTTATCCAGGGACCTACGATGAATATGTTTGGAGTTTAGAAAAGGGTGTTTTGTCAAATCGAGGCGCTGAAAATGAAGCAGCGCCGGTCGAGAAAAAAGCTGCTGTCGCAGCGCCTTCGTCAGATCAGCTGCGCGAGAAAAAAAGAAATCTTGAAAAGAAAATAAAACAAACTGAAAAAAATCTAGAGGCCTTGGATAAGAATCTTTTGATTCATCAAGAAAAATTAAGTTTGTTGAACGATCAAATTGCGAATCGAACAACAGGAAATTTTCTACAAGCGATTCGCGATTTGACTGAGATCCAACAAAAGATTGAAAAGCTGGAGGAAGAGTGGCTTTCTATGACGGAAACTAGAGATGGCTGCCTTGAAGAATTGAATCAGCTTAAAGGATAAATTTTAATGGCTTCTGAAATTAAAATAAGACCATTTTTGCGAGGGCGCTTTCATGAAGCTGCTTTTTTTTATGGATTAGGAGCCTCGACCTTATTGGTGGCCGTCGCCCATGAATCAACGGCTCGATGGGCTGCCATAATTTATGGACTTTGCTTAGCCGGACTGTTTGGGATCAGCAGTCTTTATCACCGAATTGATTGGGAACCCAAGAGATATGCTTTATTGAAAAGACTTGATCACGCGATGATCTTTATTTTTATCGCAGGCACAGTGACTCCGATCTGCCTTGTGGGATTGCCGCAAGAAACAGGCATGAAGGTTCTGGCCCTTTTTTGGGGAGCGGCACTTCTAGGTGTCTGCAAAGAACTTTTATGGTTGAAAGCTCCTAAATGGGTTTCTGCTATTTTGTACGTTGCGATGGGCTGGTTAGCGGGGCCCTTTATCTCTGAATTTTTGTCGGCTTTAGGTCCCCTGAGCACATGGCTTTTAATTATCGGTGGTGTGGTCTACACCTTGGGTGCGATGATCTACGCCATGAAATGGCCAAATCCTCGCCCAACTATATTTGGCTATCATGAAATTTTTCATATCTTGGTCATGATCGCCAGTGTCTTCCATTTTATTGTAATATATCGTTTAATTGCGGCTTAAATCATCGTTGAAGGAGAGCTCATGGATTCAGCATCACTTTGTCCCTGTGGGACCGGCAAAAAATATCAGGATTGCTGTGAGCCCTTTATTAAAGGCAAGCAAAATCCGGCAACCGCTGTTGAATTGATGCGTTCAAGATATACGGCTTTTGCGGCCGGCGAGATTTCATATTTAAAAGATTCACTGGCTCCCGAAGAGCAAAAAACATTTGATATGAAATCCACGATTGATTGGTCAAAAAAATCTAAGTGGTTGGGTTTAGAAATTATGGAAGTTAAAAAAGGTGGCACTGATGATAAAGAGGGCACCGTTGAATTTATGGCGAAGTATTCTTTTGAAGGAAAGACCCTCGAACATCATGAAGTAGCACAGTTTCGAAAGTCCCAAGGCCAATGGCATTTTGTCGATGGGGAATCCCATACGCATGAAGAAGGTCAAGGACATCAACATCATGCACGACCGGAAACAGTTGTACGAGAAGAGCCTAAAATTGGTCGAAATGATCCTTGCACTTGTGGCAGCGGTAAAAAATATAAAAAGTGTTGTGGGGCCGCGGCTTAAAGACCTTTTCCGCAATCAACACAGAATTTTCCACGGGCTTTTCTTTGCTCAGCGTGTTTTCTAAGATCACATTTGGTTTGAATCAATTTATTCACGACTTCACCGCAGCTTGGGCAAAACTTGACCGCAGCGTTGGATTTTCCATGATTCATATTTGGACAACGTGTTCTTGATTCCATCAGACCTCTTTGGTGCCACAGGCGACGTCCTTAGATTAACAGTGGCCGCCATGATTAGATAGGAATAGTTAAAAACCTTCCTGATCTGGCTTGTGAGAGTCTGGGAATTAAAGTATTTTAAGAGCGTCCGAGGTGCCGCCCCGATGATATGATGAAATGAAATGGCGCTGAGTTGGCAATGGTTTTTTAATTGCATGGTTTTTTGTCATAAGGATCAATTTTTGAAAAATTCCGATTTTGAAAAAATACTGCAAAAAAATTTCTCATTACCGGGCTTTCGCAAAGGGCAGCGAGAAATAATTACGGCGGTGTTAGAAAAAAAAGATGTTCTAGCCGTTCTGCCAACCGGCGGCGGGAAGTCTTTATGCTATCAATTTCCAGCCCTTTGGACCCAGCAACTTGTCATCGTTATTTCACCGCTGATCGCGTTGATGCGAGATCAAGTCGCTTCATTGCATCGTATGGGCTTACGTGCGGGCTGCCTTTACTCGGGTCAAACAGATCAAGAAAAAAGAGCCTTATTTCAAGAAATGAATGAAGGGGGAGCCTTTGTTCTTTATTTATCGCCCGAGCGAGTCCAAAAAGAAGGCTTTAAAAAATGGATCATGAATCGAAATATTGCCCTTTTCGCTGTGGATGAGGCTCATTGTGTTTCCCAGTGGGGTCATGATTTTCGCGAAGAGTACACGCAGATCAATGTTTTAAAAACATTGCGCCCTGATATTCCGATCTTGGCACTAACGGCTTCAGCCACGCCGATTGTGTTGAACGACATTTCAAAAAACCTATCTTTGAACAAACCTGAAAAAATGGTGCATGGCTTTTACCGACCGAATCTTTTCTATCAAGTTGAAGCCTGCGCTGATGAAGAAGATAAGCTTGAATATCTAACCCAAAGCTTACGGCAAATTCCGACAGGTCGAAAATTAATTTATTGCGGGACTCGGAAACAAACCGAAGAACTGGCGCGATTCTTAGATAAAAAATTTGACGGTGTTGATTATTATCACGCCGGCCTTTCCACCAGCGAAAGAACGCGGGTGCAAGAACAGTATATCCGCAGTGAGCTAAAAATTTTAGTGGCCACCAACGCGTTTGGCATGGGCATTGATCAGCCGGATGTGCGATTGGTTGTGCATTACCAATTGCCGGCCAATATTGATTCGCTTTATCAAGAAATGGGTCGAGCTGGTCGGGACGAAAAAGAATCCAACTGTTTATTATTATATGCAAAAGCAGATAAAGGGTTGCAGTCTTTCTTTATTATGAATTCCGATGCCCCCAAAGCGATCAAAGATTCACGTTGGAGAAATTTAGAAGCCCTTGTTAACTACGCCGAAGGCAGTGAGTGTCGGCATGGGGAAATTTTAACCTACTACAGAGATTCACAGCGCCTAAGGGCTTGTGGTCACTGCGATGCTTGTGAGCCAAAGTCAGAGCGAAAGATTGTAAAAGCTCCACGTCAGAAGGCTGTGATCTCGGCAGCCAGCCAAGTTAAGTTGCGTAGCAAAGTAAAAAAGAAACCTTCCATGGTTGAAGTGACAATGGACGATTTGCAAGAAAGACGTTTCTTAAGTTTAAAAGCATGGCGAAAACAAAAAGCGATAGAATTAGATTTGCCGGCCTTTGTCGTTTTCAGCGATCAAACATTAAAACACCTATCAGTTAAAAATCCCCAAACGCTGGATCAGATGAAATTGGTCCATGGTATCGGGGATATGAAGCTCGAAAAATTTGGCTGGGATATTTTAGCCCAACTTCAACAAATCGATTAATTAAGTTCCTCTTCATCAGGTAAAATATCATTTTCAGGATCTCCTCCAGCGGCATTATTCTTGGCGCGGATGGCGCGATCCATCTGATCTTTAACGTCTAATTCACCGCGGATAAATTTTGGATCTTCCGACAGAGGCGGAGTATCCCGGCCAAATCCTCCTAAGTTTTCATCGGCATGCCGCGGGCTTGATAGTGCCGTTTCATCTTGATCTAAAATAATATCTCTTTCGTCGTCTGCATCCTCTAAAATATCAGGATTTTCTGAACCCCTTAAGCCACCAATTTCTGTATTTGCCATAAATCCTCCAGAGCTTTATTCTAGTGGGACCATCGACTTATTTGAAGTGATCTTGGGAAGCATGACAAGATTGTCTAAAGTTTTTCAGTGAATAAAGTGATATAGGAAATCATGGGAAAAAAAGAGGGACTTCATATTATTGCATTATTTGAACTTCTGAAAGGAGCTTTGGTTCTGATTGTGGGACTAGGGCTTTTGACGATGATTCATAAAGATCTGCAGGATTTTGGTGAACGACTGATCGAACTTTTGCATTTGAACCCGGCTCAGCACTATCCAAAAATTTTTTTGCTTTTTCTTGAGCGAGTTTCTGATATGAATTTTTTTCTGCTAGCGGGTGGTGCCTTTCTATATTCGTTAGTTCGATTTGCAGAAGCGTACGGCCTTTGGAAACAACGGGCTTGGGCTGAATGGATGGCGATCTTATCGGGGGCAGCCTATTTGCCTATTGAAATATTTGAGATGTCGAAACTGATAAATTGGCCACGCACTCTGGTCACCTCCGTCAATTTTGGTGTGGTCCTTTATTTAATTCGAATTAAATTTTGGAAGGAAAATTCCCATGGTACAGACAGTAGCGATTCTGGGAGCATCGAGTAATCCCGACCGATATTCTTATATGGCGTTTAAACTATTGCAGGAAATGGGTCATCGAATTATTCCTGTTTCTCTAAAGATGGCTTTCCTAGAAAATAGCCCTGTTATTTCAGACCTCAACAAAATTAATGAACAGGTCCATACTTTGACAATGTATGTGGGACCCGATCGATCGAAAGTCTTGCAAGATCAAATTTTGAAATTAAAACCCGGCAGAGTTATTTTTAACCCGGGCAGTGAAAACCCAACCTTACAAAAAATTTTATTGGCCGCAGGGATTCCTGTCGTGGAAGCATGCACTTTGGTTTTACTACGAAGCGGAAAATTTTAACTGCTGGCGACATATGACACTTTTGTCACAGATGCAGACCCGTGTTGACGGAGTTCGACCTAAAATGTTTCAAAAGGGTCATATTTAAACGCAGAATAGTTCTGCTCAACTCAAGGAGAATGATGATGAAAAAAATGATGATGGTTTTCGCTGGACTGATGGTTGTTAGCTCAATGGCTTTTGCGGCTGATGCTGAGAACAAGGAAGACACAAAGATGAACGAACATACAAATCCGATCACAGGAACTAAGACTGTGAAGAAGACTCACAAGCATATGGCGAATGATGAAAAAGGTCAGTCCGCTGAGATGACAGTCACAGAGACAACTAAAACCAAAAAAGATGGCACTGTGAAAAAGACAGTTGAAGCGACTTCAGATACAACTTCTAAAACTGAAAAGCATTAATTTTTATAACAAGGGGCTCATTTTTTCAGCCCCTTGTCGTTCTTGTTGTTATTGAAGTCGTGATTCTTTGGATTTTGCAGGACTCTTTTTGACGGCCGCCAAAGGCATTTTTGTTTTTCCTTTTGCAGGCGCTTTACCATTTAATGTGGTTTGATTTAAAATCATCTTTTCAATTTCAGGTCGGAATTTTTCTTTAGCTGCAAGCATAAGCTGACCCATTTGGTCGCGCTCTTCGGCAGAAAAATTCTTTTTAATTTTAGGGAAAAGCTCTTCTTCTTCCTGTTCCTTGGCATGATGCTCTAGCAACTCTTTTGTGACTGTCAGTGCGGCCTTAAATGCACCATTGCCACTGGGTTTCACTGACAAAAGGCGTTTTAAAGTATTTTCAACAAGGCTATGTTCAATAAAACCTTCCAGAGTAAAATCTTTAAAGTCTTCTTTTTTACTTTCAATCATTTCATAAAGTCCCTTTTCTTCGCTTTTGGCGTGAAGAAGAACAGCAATAGCAAACTCTTGAGTCATTTTTTCAGCGTTATGCGACGGGCTGTCGGTCATTTTTTCTAATTTCTCGATCGTTTCGAAAGCTTCGTCATGATCCTTTTTAATTAATTTCAAAATATCCACAGATCCTCCATTGTTGCATTGAGTGAAGAACCAAAGATAAACCTGATGAAGTCTTGTTGGGTCACAGTCATCGGAAGAAATATTAGCTATTTCGTCATAACTTATTTGGAAGTTTTCGCTTTTGCATCCAGCTCAGCCCAGCGGGCGTACAGTTTTTCAAGGTCACTTTGTAGACCTGAAATCAGCTTTGATAACTCGACCAGCTTGGAAGAATCTGAAATAATTTGAGAGTCTTGAATTTTCTCTTGAGCGTCGGAAAGTAGTTTTTCCTTAGTTTGAATAAGGCCTTCCATATTATCTAATTCAAATTGTTCTTTAAAAGAAATTTTTGCGGCTTTTTCATTGCGG
Organism: Pseudobdellovibrionaceae bacterium; assembly: GCA_043779385.1. Classification (GTDB taxonomy): domain Bacteria; phylum Bdellovibrionota; class Bdellovibrionia; order Bdellovibrionales; family Bdellovibrionaceae; genus JAYWDA01. The sequence goes on along the minus strand of JAYWEU010000300.1, from coordinate 1,068 downwards.
GCCTTGATTGCCGTCGGAGAATTTTTGTTTTTCTCTTTCGCCTTTTGTTCTTCAAACCAACTTTCATACTGCAAATAACCAGTGAACCTTTCTAGGGGCTGGTCATCTCCTTCAGTGACGGGAAAAGCTAAAATATCAGTGCAAACAGCATCCATAAAATATCGATCATGAGTCACCAGGATCACGGCACCATTAAATTCAGCCAGCGCGTCTTCTAAAACTGCTAAAGTATCAACATCCAAATCATTGGTGGGCTCATCCAAAATTAAAACTTGCCCATCTTGCAACATCATTTGCGCAATCCGAAGCCTTGCCTGTTCGCCACCGGATAATCTTTCCACAGCAAGATCTGCGGCCTGCCCCTTAAAATGAAATCGGTCTAAATAGCTTCTAGCATAAACATGCTGACCCCTATAAGAGACATAGTCGCCATCGGCCACCAGGTTTTTTAAAACACTTAGTTTGGGATTTAAAGTATCCCGACTTTGTTCAAAATAAACGACTCGCAAGCCATCGGCTGGTTTGACCTTCCCCGAATCGGGCAGGACTTGTCCCATTAATGTTTTAATTAATGTCGACTTGCCGCAACCGTTATCGCCCAGCAAAGCCAAACGTGTGTTCGGGCGAATTAACAGATCTAAATTTTTAAAAAGAATTTTGCCATTGTAAGATTTGGTGATGTCCAAGGCATCGATCAGCTTTTTTGGATTGCGATCATTTTCACCAAAATCAATGCCCACCTGACGATCTCTATTTTTTTGCGAAAGCTGGCTGACGTCTTCCGCCAAGGCGCCAGCACTTTCGATTCTTGCCTTTTGTTTTGTTTGTCGGGCTTTGGCGCCCCGTCGCAACCATTCAGTTTCACGACGAAGAGTATTTTTTAAAACTTTTTCGCGCGTCTGTTGGGCTTCGAGCAATTGTTCTTTGGTCTCAACATAGGTGGCGTAATCGCCTTTCACAGAAATAATGTAATTTGGATTTTTCGGGTCTAAATCAAGAATCCGATTCACAACACGCTGTAAAAATAATCGATCATGGGTGATCATCAGCAGGGCAAACGGAGCCGTT
>JAYWEU010000299.1:0-21876 GCA_043779385.1 Pseudobdellovibrionaceae bacterium | reverse complement strand
TCATGAAAGGCCTCCCAATTTCTATTTAAAAATTGTAATCTTTTATTGAGGAATCTTGAATGCGTCTTTCACTGTTGTTCATTTTTTTGACCTTTGTCCTGACGGCAGGTCAAGCCATGTCAGCTCCCCACAAAGGCAGCGGCAAGGCGGGCCTATCCGCAGCTCCGCAAAATGAGTTTGATGAAGATCCTGGACCCACAAAAATAGAACCAACGCGCCCGACCTACCCGAATTTGCTTGAACCTAGCGATCTTGAATTGGGTGCAAGTCAGACATCGATTTCTCCTCGTGGGATGAAAGATTTGAACTTTCATATCGGCTCAGTCGGAGGAAACATTCTCTCGCCCTTGCAACAAAAAGCCACCCAGTATATTGGCATTCGATATATCCCTTATGAGACCTTTGAAAAATCTTGGGATTATACTTTAGATGCTCATACCGAAGGCCTTGTCGGAGTTTCCGTCGGATACCGTTGGCACATTTTGCCCGACGAACATTTTAACTCTTACTATCGCTTGGCTTTTGAAAATTTTATTGATTCTGGCGAAGCCTTGAGTGGATTGCTAAATTTAAGGCATATGAAATTAATGGCCAGCTTTGGCTTTCCCGATATTTTTGAATTTCATCGACGAATTGTCGGTGAGGTCGGTGCCGGCGGCGGCCCCAGCGGTTTTGTCAGCTATTTGCAAATTGGTTTTAATTTCAACCTCTAAAATCATTCATTAAATTTATTTTTTTAATGTCGCTAAAAGCTTCTCAACTTCGATCTTTAAGTTTTCTAATGTCCCATCATTAAAAATCACATAATTCGCTTTTTGAATTTTTTGGCTCAATGGCAGCTGACTTTTCAATCGATTGTTGATTTCATCCTCGGGCCAAGTGTTACGCTGACGAATTCTTAATTTTTGATTTTCATAAGACGAGGCCACAACCACAACGGCATCAAACCCAGAAATATTTTTTTCATACAACAAGGGCACATCGTAAAAAATGAGATCCGAACCTTTTCTTTTTTCTAATTCTTTGTGCCGCTCGACTTCAGCCTTAACCAACGGATGGATGATGGCCTCTAAATCCAATAAGGCTTCAGAATTTCCAAATACTTCCCGCGACATTTTTTCGCGGTCCAGCTGTCCATCTGACAATAAAAAGTCACTTCCAAAACGCTGAACGACAGACCTTAGTCCAGCCGTTCCTGGGGCAATCACATCAGCGGCCATTCGATCAGCATCCAGAACGACACAACTGTGCTCTCGTAAGACCTTGGCCACAGTGCTTTTTCCGGTTCCAAGACCACCGGTCAGTCCGATCCATTTCATCATGATTTAATATTCTTCTTTTGTAATGTTCTCAATCAGTTAAGTAAGGTTCCCACTCAACCGATAACCTTATCAAGAGGAAACAGCTTTAATGCCTCAGGTTGAACAGTTCGGTAAGTACATTCTTCTAGAAAAGCTAGCCACTGGTGGTATGGCCGAAGTGTATTTGGCAAAATCGACTGGTGCCAATGGCGTGAATAAAATTTTGGCCATTAAGCGCATCCTTCCACAGTTTTCTGAAAATCGCGAATTCATCGATATGTTTAAAGAAGAAGCCAAAATTGCAGTGAATTTAAATCACGGTAACGTCGTTTCAATTTTTGACTTTGGGGTCGAGAAAAAACAGTTCTTTCTTGTGATGGAACACGTTGAAGGAAAGAATCTTCGCCAAATTATTAATGAATTGAAAAGGATCAGTGTTTCTTTCACGATTGAGCAAGTCGTTTACATGATCAAAGAGGTGGCTTCGGGCCTGGATCATGCTCATCGTTGCATTGATGGATCCACAGGGCGACCTTTAAATATCACCCACCGAGATATGAGTCCTCAAAACATCATGCTCAGCTTTGATGGTGAAGTGAAGATCATCGATTTTGGAATTGCAAAAGCCGAGACGCAACTGGAAGTAACAAAAGCGGGAACCCTCAAAGGAAAATTTGGATACATGAGTCCCGAGCAAGCCGAAGGCCAGGCTGTTGATCTACGAACAGATATTTTTTCACTGGGAATTGTTATTTGGGAATTGCTGGCTAATGACCGCCTCTTCACGGCTAGCAGTGAAGCGGCCATTTTAAGAAAAATTCGTGACTGTCAGATTCCATCAATTCGTAAAATCAACCCCTCCATTCCTCCTGAATTAGAGCGAATTGTTAACAAGGCGTTACAGAAAGACAAAAATTTACGTTACCAAACTTCTGCGGCGATGCATCGCGATCTGAATCGATTTTTAAATACGCAGTATCCAGAATTTACTCCCAATGATTTCAGCGTCTTTATCAAAAATACTTTTGCCACCGCTTACCAAGAGCAAAAGCGGAAGCTGATTGAGTTTTCAAAAGTTAAACCCGAGGAAGGCACTCGCGTCACAAGAACCTCCAGTACAGAAACTGGAGCGCCTCAGCAAGAATATATGGACGGGCTTGAGGAGTTCAATCCACCTGATTCTTTTGATTTACAAGCAGGCACAAAAGTAACTCTGACGGATTTAAGAAGTAACGGCGATCGTAAAAGCTCAAGTGTGGTTCGACATGGAACTGCAGCTGGGATTAAAGCTGGAACTAAAACAAGACAGCTCAAGTCTGCCGGCCAAAGAAGTTTAGCTCTTAAGAACATCAGTCACGTCCTACCCGTTATTTTTCGTAGTCTTGCGATCATTTTATTATTTGCGTCCACGGTCTATGTTTATCATTCTATTCCTGGACAATACTATCAAGCTAGCTACTGGCTTGGAAAATTAAAACGAGCGACAGCCCAGCAGGCGTCTTCAGAGGTTCAGACCGGCGATCTGGACACAGCAAGTAAAGCTGAATATTTTGTCACCGTTCACTCGAACCCGATCGGCGCCGAAATTTTTGTTGATGGAAAGCGGCAGGGTTTTACTCCTGGCCAATTTCGCGTCGAAGGAAAAAAGTCTTTCCATATGACCTTAGTTAAGGATCGTTATTTACCTTACGAACGCGACATGATTGCCGATCGCGATGCCGTCACCTTTAGCGCCACAATGCTTCCACTCCCACGGGCGGGCTATCTCACAATTAATATTGTGGCCGGTGGCGACAATCCAATGATTGAAATTAACGGTCAGCGTTTAGGAGAAAAACCTCCGATCACCAACTATCCAATTCCAGCTGGCATCCCTGTGGTCGTGCGCGCGCACAATCCATTTTCTGACACTTTCGCAGAACAAAGTGTGATCATCCAAAATAATCAGAAAAAAACCATTGAGCTCATCCTCCGCCGGGATGATCGCATGCTTCAAAGGTAAAAAATGTCTCATACTATTCTCCACAACGTTATCGATATGCCCAGCCGTCCATCCCATCATATTGCCGTGCGAACGAAAGAGCGCGGGGCCTGGAGAGGCATTTCCTGGAGTGAATATTATGATCATATTTTAAAAGCCGCCGTCGCATTGCTTGAATTGGGGCTCAAAACTCAAGATAAAGTGGCCATTATGTCAAACACCCGTTACGAATGGGCTGTTTGTGATATGGCGGTGATGGGCGCAAAAGGTATCGTCGTTCCCATTTATCCCAATAGCACTCCAGAAGAAGTTGAATTTATTTTAAATGATTGTGAAGCTGAAATTTTTATTTGTGAAAACAAACACTCATTATCAATTTGGCGAAAAATTTCTGACCGATGCCCGCGCATTAGAACAGTTATTTGTTTTGAGATCGATCGCCCCGAAGACCAGTCCATCCAACTGTGGAGCCGCCTTTTAACAGATCATGAGCACCAGGTTAAAAAACATAAAAAAACTTTTGAAATTAATTGCCGACAAAGCGTCGCTACGGAGTGGGCCTCCATTATTTACAGCTCGGGCACAACGGGTCGCCCAAAAGGAATTGTTCTGACCCACGAACAAATTTATTCTGAAGTTTCAGAGGCCTTTCCTTCTTGCGGTGTCACGCCGGCGGACTCAACGTTGACCTTCCTTCCCTTTGCTCACGTTTTGGGTCGCATCGAACATTGGGGGCATATTTTTATCGGTTTCACGATGGCTTACGCCGAAAGTCTCGAAAAACTTCGCTACAACCTGCCAGAAATAAAACCCACAATCATGGTTGCTGTTCCGCGCATTTTTGAAAAAGTTTACTCTCAGATTTTAGCTCAGGTGGAAACTCAGCCCATGAAAAAAAGAATATTCACATGGGCCCTGGGCATAGGAAAAAAAGTCAGCTATTTAAAGGTCACTCGGCAGGCCATACCCCTTTCCTTAATGGCCGAATACGAAGTCGCACGCCGCCTTGTTCTCAACAAGGTGACAAATACATTTGGTGGTCGACTGCGATTTGCGATCAGTGGTGGAGCCCCCATCAGCTGTGAACTTGCCCAATTTTTTCATGCGGCCGGCATCCTTATTTTGGAAGGCTATGGCCTGTCTGAAACAACCGGCGCCATCGCGGTGAACACGCCTTATAATTACAAATTTGGCTCTGTCGGTCGACCTATCGGAGAGGCACAATTTAAAATTGCTGACGATGGCGAACTTCTGATAAAAAGTAAAAAAGTCATGATAGAATATTACAAAAATCCGGAAGCGACAGCCGCCGCCCTGAAGGACGGTTGGTTTGCCACCGGAGATATTGGCCAGATCCTTAATAATGGCGATCTTCAGATCACTGACAGAAAAAAAGATCTAATCAAGACGGCCGGTGGGAAGTATGTCGCCCCTCAAAAAATTGAAGGCCTCTTAAAATCAAACCCCCTCATTGCTCATGCTCTGGTGCACGGAGATCAAAAAAAATACATTGTTTGCCTGGTCACTTTGGACAAAATCTATCTTGAAAAATGGGCGAAGGAAAAAGAATGGTCTTACAATCAGTGGACCGACCTCACCACCCAACCTGAGGTTCAGCAGGTGATTAAAAATACATTCAATGAAGTGAACTCGCAGTTGGCTAGCTATGAATCCGTCAAAAACTTTAAAATTTTACCGACCGAGTTTACTATTGAAGCTGGTGAGCTGACCCCTTCTTTGAAGGTTAAGCGAAAGCTTTTAGATGAAAAGTACCGTTCTGAAATTGAAACTCTGTATCTCTGACTTAGAATGACTTTAAAAGAGAAAAATCCGGAAGCCGAGCGCGGCATAGGCGCCGGTCATATCAATCTGATGATCAGATCCATCAGCATTTTTTATCGTTGTTCCACTTGTCACAGCCCCATTGAAACTTGTCACATCTTTAGAGTAAATCATGGTAGGAAATTTCAGCTGCCGATACCCGACTTCAAAAATCAAAGTGGTCGTATCAAAGGCCGAAAACTCAAAAGCCAAGCCACCACCACTCATATTGGCGGCCCCTTTGGCATCGACAGTATGGCTGGCGTTCGGCGCGATCGCGACAGCACTATAATCCGTACTTTCAACAAGGTTTCCTTGACCAAAAAACCCATAACCTAAAAACCGATACGTGGGTTTAGAAATAAAGTTTATTTCCATCGCTATTTTGGGCACAAGAACAGAGATATTATCTTTGTAATAATATTTCGTCGTGCCGTTATTCTTAGCATATCCTTCTGTTGGCGGCGGCTTAATCACTTCAAATCCAAATCGAAATCCAACTTTATGATCCTCATATAGTAAGCCAAATTCGCCGCCGACGGGCGCCTTGTAAGTGTCGCTAAAGTCATCGGCCACGGTAAGACCTGCGAAAGGAGTTTCTTTCAAGTTTGATTGCGATCCGGTAAAAATAAGATAGGAGCCAAATTTTTGCTGAGCTAAATCAAATACTCGAGCCTGGGCAAGACTTGAAAAAAATAAAATAAAAAAAAGCACCCTTCGTTTCATCAAGAAATCAGATCCAGAACTAATTTACTGGTGGTCTTCTGCCCCGGCACTTGAAACACTTTCAACTTTACGGGCTTTTTTAGCTCCATAATCAAACTTAAAGTTTGATCCGAAGGATCCGCCAGCATTTTCACACTTTGAACGTAAGTCGATTTTTTTAACCGCTCGGTCAAGCCTTTAGAGTCCATCAAAGTGGTTGGCATCTGAGAAAAATCCACGACGATCCTTTTTGCATGATTTTGAAGTTCAACATTAAAGTATCCGGGCAAGCCCTTAAGGGGATGGCCGTCGATATCTCCAACATCAATCATAAGACGCTCTATATGGGCTTGCAGGTTAGTGGTCGTTTTCAAATTCATCAGGCTAAACCCAGTGCCCGCAATGCCACCCGCCATTGAACCCGAGCCGATTAAGATTTTCTGTGGTTTTGCAGAAAGTGGCTTCACCGCGGCTTGCGCCTGAAAAAATACGCCCAAAACCACCCATAAAATAACAGATTGCATAGAACCTCCCAAGAACCCGATTTGATCAATTTTAGGCGCTTTCATCAAGGAAATTTATACAGCGCAGAAAAATGTCGCAAAGCCGTGAGCAACAGCTGTTTCCTCGAACCTTCTATGTTAATCATAATTGTTCCCCAACCCGCTTAAAAACAAGGTGGAAGCTATGACCTCCGATAATATTTTACTCAACGATTTTAAAACACCCGATCATTCCGTGCCCTTTGATCAAATTAAGGTGACAGACTTTATCCCTGCACTTCAGGCTGCGATTCAAGAAGCTAAAAATCATATTGAAGTCCTTAAAACCAGTACGGCTTACCCTACTTTTGATAACACAATTCTTGCCATTGAATGTTGTTCTGAGCGGGTTGATAACATCAGAAGTATTTTTTCAAATTTGGAAGTGGCCCACGCCACTCCAGATCTGCAAGCCTTAGCCAAAGATTTCTACCCCATTCTTTCAAGCTTTGGATCTGATATTTCTTTGGATCCTATTATTTTTAAAAAAGTTCAGACGGTTTACGAAAATCGCTCCAATCAAAAGATTTCCCCCGAACAAAATCGCTTGCTTGAAAAGACCTACAATGATTTTGTTCGCAATGGGGCCATGCTAACGCCTGAAAATAAAGAAAGAATCCGCGCCATTGACCAAGAACTTTCTATTTTAGGCCCTCAATTTTCTGAAAATGTTTTAAAGGCCACCAATAAATTTGAAATGATCCTCGATAAAAAATCAGACCTGGCTGGCCTGCCTGAGGGCGCTATCGAAGCTGCCATGGTCGCAGCAGAGGCTAAAGGCCATCCGGGCAAGTGGCTTTTTAATCTTCAAGCCCCTAGCTTTATTCCTTTTTTGACCTACGCGAAAAATCGTTCATTGCGGGAAAAAATGTGGCGCGCTTACAACTCCCGCGCTTTCCGAGATGAATTCGACAACCAAGACAATGTCAAAAAAATCGTTCAGCTTCGCCATGACCGCGCCTATATTTTAGGATTTAAGACTCATGCTGATTATGTTTTGGCCGAGCGTATGGCCAAAGACACAAACACAGTTAATAAATTTTTAAAAACACTTTTAAATGCATCCAAACAAGCCGCTCAAAAAGATTTGGATGAGGTCGTGAAGTTTGGTCGCGATTCCGAGTCCGTGATGGACTTCAAACCCTGGGACTTTGGTTATTTTTCAGAAAAATTAAAGGAAAAAAAGTACTCTTTTAACGAAGAAGAGCTTCGTCCTTATTTTCAACTTGAAAAAGTCATTGAAGGAGTTTTTGAACACGCTCGTAGGCTTTACGGTTTGACCTTTCAAGAAACTAAAAATGTTCAACCCTATCATCCTGAAGTCAAAGTGTACGAAATTCGCGATACCCTTAATCAATACATCGGGCTTTTTTACACTGACTTTTTCCCTCGCGAAACTAAAAAAGGTGGCGCCTGGATGACCACCTTCCGTGAACAAGGCATGATGTACGGAGCTGTCCAGCGGCCGCATGTCAGTATCGTTTGCAATTTTACAAAACCAACCCCTTCGAAACCTTCACTGCTATCGTACAATGAAGTGCAAACCTTGTTTCATGAATTTGGCCACGCTTTGCACGGCATGCTGTCAACTTGCACTTACCGCAGTATTGCGGGCACGAACGTCTATTGGGATTTCGTTGAGCTGCCGTCGCAGATCATGGAAAACTGGGTGGCAGAAAAAGAAGGCCTCGATATCTTTGCTCGACATTATCAGACTGGGGAACCCATTCCTCATGAACTGATGGAAAAACTAAAAGCTTCTCAAAAATATTTAGCGGGCTGGACTTCCTTGCGACAAGTCACTTTTGCAATGATGGACATGAACTGGCATTCAACCAATCCTTCGCAAATTAAAGACGTCGACACCTTCGAAGACTTAGCGACTTCCGAAACTCGCCTGATGGAGCGCATCTCTGGCACAAATTCATCTTGTAGCTTTAGCCATATTTTTGCAGGTGGCTATTCAGCAGGATATTACTCTTACAAATGGGCCGAAGTGTTAGATGCCGATGCTTTCGAATTTTTCAAAGAAAAAGGCCTCTTCAACTCTGAAGTGGCAGACAGCTTCCGCCGCAATATTCTGTCTCGTGGTGGAACAGAGCATCCAATGGATCTGTATAAAAAATTTCGTGGACGCGAACCTGATCCGAACGCCCTTCTTCGTAGGGATGGATTGATCTAATGTCTAAGCCTGAACTTTTTAGCTCGATAAAAAATGTTGCCATTGTTTATCGCCTTCACACGCCTCAGGCTGTCAGCATTAGCAAAAAAGTAACGGCGTGGCTTCAAGAACGGGGTTATCAGGCTTTCACAGCTCCTGATCAAAAGCTAATCCCAGGCACAACTTTAATCAAAACATCTCGGCAGTGGGATAAAATCAATTTGGTGGTGGTGCTAGGTGGCGATGGGACTTACCTCAGGGCTGTCCGCCTCCTCGCTGGTCGCCGAGTTCCAATCATTGGTTTTAATATGGGGTCTCTAGGATTCCTCACAGTTTACAGAGCTGAAGAGGTTTGTGCAGTTCTTGAAAAAACAATGCAGGGTCGCCTGATCCTCAGCCCGCGTCGAATGATTGTTACAAAAGTTTATCGGGCCGGTAAATTAAAAGAAGAAGCCCATGCTCTTAATGATGTCGTCCTCGAGCGAGGATCTTTTTCTCAGTTAATAAATATTGCGATCTACAGCGATAAGCTTTTAGTCAGTGAAGTGAAAGCGGATGGATTGATCGTTGCCAGCCCGACAGGATCTACGGCTTATAATTTAGCCGCCGGAGGACCGATTTTAGATCCCGAAGTTCGAGCCTTAGTGGTGACCTCGGTCTCGCCGCACTCTTTAACAAATCGGCCCTTAATTTTTCCAGACGACCGAAAATTATCTTTTAAATTGCAAGGGGCTGGAGTGAAAGCACATTTTGTCGTCGATGGACAAAAACTCATGGAAATCACTCCGCAGGATGAAGTGCTTGTTGAAAAAAGCTCTTACGATCATTGGGTAGTCCGAGCTCCCGGCTTTAATCCCTATCATTTATTACGAGAAAAATTAAAATTTGGCGACCGCAGTTAAAAGGAGGATTCATGTTACTCGAAATTAAGGTGCATAACTTCGCGATCATTGAAAATATTCAAATTCAATTCAAGCCAGGTCTTAATATCCTCAGCGGAGAAACCGGCGCCGGAAAATCTGTTTTGTTAAAAAGTCTTGGCCTCTTAATGGGCGGCAAGGCTTCGGCAGAATCTATTCGCACCGGTGCTGAGCAAGCCACCATCGAGGGTTCCTTCGATGTCTCTCAGCGAAAAGATCTCCGTGAAAAGCTCAAAGAATTTGGGATCGAGTGTGAAGACGATATTTTGATTGTCCGCCGCGTGATCAGCCAAGGCGATAAGTCTCGAATTTATTTAAATGGCCATCTCAACACGCTGGGCGTTTTAAGGGAAGTCGTTGCTCCTTTAATTGAGGTCACGGGGAACCAAGTTCCTCTGATTGAAATGACCGGTCAGCATGAAAATAAAAATTTGCTCTCGAAAACTTACCATATGGATATGTTGGACCAGGCCGCCGGACTTTTAGAAAAAAGATTCAATTACTCTGAAAAATATGAGGCCTTCAAAAAAACTTTAAATGAAATTCGCGAACTTGAAGAAAGTTCTAAGTTCACAGCCCAGCGCTTGGATTATTTATTGTTCCAACGGGATGAAATCGGCAAACTTGATTTAGCACCTGGTGAAGATATCGAGCTCGAGTCCTTGGTGAAGCGCCTTAAAAATTCTTCTCGAATTATGTCTTTTGTCGAATCGGCAGAGTCCGCCTTAATCAGTGAAGACGATTCGGCCCTGGCTCGAATTAAATCTATTCTTCGAAAAGGCCAAGAGATTGGAAACTTAGATCCTATTTTAGCAGAAAAACTTTCTCAAATGGAACAGGTCCAAAGTATTTTAGACGATACTTTCTTTGAAATTCGCAGACATATTTCAAGTCTGGAAGATGATCCTAGCCGGCTGGACAATCTTGAAGGTCGGCTCAGTGACATCCGAAAGCTGCAGAAGAAATATGGCCCCAGTATGGACGATATTTTAAAAGCCCTTTTGGAAATGGAAACCGAAATCGGCCAGTTGCAAAATTCAGACTCGCGATTAGACGATCTTCGAAAAAAATCGGTTCAGTTGCAACTCGAATTGAAAAAACAAGCTCAAGAGCTTCATGAAAAGCGCAGCAAAGCGGCCAAGGACCTAGCAAAGGATGTTAACTCAGAACTTTCTGATTTAAACATGAAGGGTGTTAGTTTTCATGTGTCCGTTGAAAAAATGCTCCAATTAAATTCGTTAGGAGACAGCGATGTTGAATTTATGACTCAGCAATCAATCAAAGACACACCCAGAGCGCTCGGCAAGACAGCTTCTGGCGGTGAGCTCTCGAGGATTCTTTTAGCCCTTAAACGGGTCGTTGGCTCTTCTAAATGGCCACGAACCTATTTGTTTGATGAAGTCGATGCCGGAGTTTCTGGCGTCACCGCTGAAAAAGTGGGGAAAAAACTGAAGCTCATTGCAAAGGGTCAGCAGGTCATCACAGTCACTCATCTTCCCCAAGTCGCGGCGGCTGGCGACGTCCACTTTTATATTCACAAGTCCCCTCAGAAGGGTGCCATGAGCATGGATGTTTCTGAGCTTAATTCAAAAGAGCGAGTGCAAGAAATTGCGCGTCTGATCAGCGGTGAGAAAATCACCAAAACAAGTATCGCACATGCACAAGAATTATTAAGTCATTAAAATAATTTAGAAAGTCAGCCAATTTCTTTTGGGACAAAACAAGACTCATTCAATAGTGCCAAGGGGCAAATTGGGCCCCTTATTCCTCCGTCCCGATCTCATGGCTTTTGAGGTGGCGTCTCTTTTTTGCAAAGATACATTAGAAAATTAATTTCTGGAGGTTTCTTAATGGAAACACAAATCAAGGATCTTATGACAAAGACTCTCATCGCAGTCCCCATGGGTTCGCCGGTCGCTGCAGCCGCAGACATCATGAAATCAAATCGAATTCGCCACCTTCCCGTCGTTGATGAAATGGACGTGATTGTAGGCATCATCAGCAAGCGAGACTTCACTCTTCTTGAAAATCTTGACGAAATCCCAGTAGAGCAAGTAATGAATTCCCCCATTTATTATATTGATCAAGACACTCCCTTAAGGTCAGCCATCTTTAAAATGCTTGAACATAAAATTTCGTCACTTCTTATTTCTGATGAAAATGATGATGCCGTGGGAATTGTTACGACGGACGACCTACTAGGATATTTAGTTCACTTGCTGGATACAAATAATAAAGAACGCATGCCTTTTTTTAGTCTTCTAGATACCCAAACATTGGGCGAAGTCGCTCGACAGTTATCTTTAGCGGGAATTTAAAAAACTCATTGCTGTCGGGCTTTCTGATAAAGCGGCATCACCTTCGGCATCAGACTTTCAATATCTACAATCCGTTGATCATCTGCAGGATGAGTGCTTAAGAGGGCCGGGGGCTTTGCTCCGCTCTGCGCTTTCATTTTATTCCAAAGGTTCACAGCTTCCCTTGGATCATAACCTGCTCGTGCCATCAGCTCCAGACCAATTTCATCGGCCTCAGTCTCATCCCGCCGACTGTGAGGCAATGTCATCGCGCCCAAGAAGGCCAATCCCGCAAGCTGAGCATATTTAGGATCAAGCTTTCCTGAGATAACGGCGATTTGCAACAAGCCTTGCTGGGCCATCTGCTCAGTCATTCTTTCACGCCCGTGTTCTCGCAAGGCATGAGCAATTTCATGTCCCATGATGGCCGCAATCTCTCCGTCCGTCAGTTTCAATTGATCGATAATTCCCGAATAAAAAATAATCTTTCCGCCAGGCATACAATAGGCATTCAGTTCGGGACTTGTAATACTGTGTACTTCCCAAGACCAATCCCTGGCATCTTTGCGAAAAACAGCCGTCTGAGGAATAAGTCTTTTAGAAACATCCTGCAGCCTCGTTAACTGCCGAGGGTTCTGATCAAGCGCATTTTTCTGCCGCGCTTTCAGCTTTTCATCATCGTAACTTTGGGCTGCCATACTATTGACCTGGTCTTCGGGAAAAGCCAAAAACTGCCGCCGATGGATTCCAACAGCCCCTTCTTCAGTCGAGCTTGCACAATGAATTAAAGATAAAAAACCCAAGGCGATAAAGTATTTCAGTCTCATCCACGAATCTCATTCTGAAGGAATAAAAAAGTCAATAAAACCTAGCTTCAAGACCAAGGTCAGTCGTGTGACAAGTCCCAGGTACATCGTTAACTGTGTTTTATTATTTCAACCGGGTCAAAATTAACCCTTGGTCCATAAAGACTCTCGTAAAACCTGTCGATAGGACGGGTGAAGATGACTCCAGGGAGTTGCGATGAGCTTTAATTATCAGAAACATAAAGACCAACAAAGCCACGACAGTCAGTGGACCTCATACTCAGACTTATTTATGGGTCTGTCGTTCGTCTTTCTTTTGCTTTATGTCACAGCCAGCCTTCGTACAGGGACCAATGGAATTCAACAACAGCTTCAAATTCGCAAAGTCACATTGGAAAATGAAGATTTAAAGAATCAATTAAAAGTCTATAACAGTCTTAATAAAGAGTATTTAGACACTTCTGCTACTCAGGACGAAGCAAAACAGTATGAAGACCTCATGGCTAAACTGGACCTTTTACAAGATCAAGCCAAAAGCGAAAAAGAAAAGCTTCAAACAGAATCTCAAGAAAATGCAAAAAAAGAGGTCGCTCTTAATAAATATCAACAAATGATTCGTAATATTCTGAATTCGAACACAATCGCGAAATCCAGGATTAAAAAACGAAATACGATTATCGAAGAGCAGGACCAAGAGATCACCGATCAAGATTCAAAAATTGGCTCTTTGGAATCCAATGTAGAAGAAAAGAAACAACAAATTGCCGAACGCGAATCCCAAATCGAGAACATGAATCAAACTCTTAGCAAAAAATTAAAAGAGCTAAACTGGTCTTACAAAAACCAAAAGCTCACTCAAAAGAAATATCAAACACAAATGTCTTTGGCCCGTGCCGAACATGATAAGCGCCTCAAAGATTTGCAAGCCCAGCAAGCCCAAGCTGAGCAACAGTTAAAAGTTGTTAGTAATCAGCTGGCCAGCACGCAAGGCTCCTTAGGACAAGCGGAGGCTGAAAAACAACGACTGGCCAATGAAAAACAACAACTCGCCGGAAAACTTGCCGGTGCTGAAAAAGGCTTTGCCGAGCAAGCTGAAAAATTAAAATCCGACTTTGAAGGGCAAAGAGCACGTGACAAAGCTGCGTTTGATGCCGAGATGGGTCGCCAAAAATTAAGTGCGGCTGACCGAGCTGCCAAAGAAGCCGCTTACCGCGCAGGAATTGCCAAAAAAGAGCGTGAATTAGGGGATAAAATCAGCGGCTTAAAAGGCCAACTAGCGGGAAGCGAAGCTGAACTTGCAAAGGCCCGTGCGCTCAATGATGCAAAAAAGAATGTGGCTAAAGAAATTATGCAAGGTTTTGCAAAAGCTGGTATCAAGGCGGAAGTTGACGGTGCAACCGGCGATGTCACTCTTGATTTCGGCGATCACTACTTCGACAGCGGCAACGCTAGAATCAAACCAGAAATGGCAAAAATTCTCCAAAAAGCTCTGCCAATTTACGCAAAATCCTTGATGGAAAATAAAAAAATTGCCGGAAAAATCAGTGCTATTGAAATTATTGGCTTTGCCTCCCCGACTTATCAAGGTCGTTTTATAGATCCGACCAGCATGGGGGCTGCTGATAAAAAAGCGGTCGAATACAATCTGGATCTCAGTTACCAACGAGCTAAATCAATTTTTCAATACGTTTTTAATCAGGACAAGATGGATTTCAATCATCAAAAAGAAATTCGACCTCTTGTGAAAGTATCAGGAAAAAGCTTTTTCGAGGCTGCCAAAATCAGCCGAGACGTTGCTTCAGCCAATGCCAAAGATTTTTGTAAAAAGTTTGATTGTAAAAAATCACAGCGTGTTTTGATCAAATTTAACGTTGATCAAAAATAAATGATGAGGTGAAAGATGTCTTCAGGAATAATAACCAAAGTTATGAGCAGCGGGATTCTACCCCTGGCGGTGGAATTTTTAACTCCTCTTATGCTCACCGCCTTTTTTGTCGGTGGCGCCTTTCGCATCCTGATCTGGTATACGGTCCGCCGTCACGATTGGTTTGCCCAAGAGTTCGAAAAACGGGTCAACCGTTTTATCGAAGGCGAACGACCTGGACAAGTCCAAAACGTTTCCTTTTACTCGCTGACGAAGCAGCTTTTAGAGAGAACATTTTATGAAGCCTTTGAACTTCGCGATCGAATGCATCGCCGTAAAAAAGATCATATTGATAGTTTAGGGGATCGGGTTTTTGTTATCCGCCAGGGTTGCGCTTGGCTGATCAGAGATATTTTGAAACAACTCAAGTTCCTCAAGTGGCACGACAATAATCCAAAGTTAATTAATATCACGCGCGCTACTTTCCAGCAAAACCCTTGTTTTAACCGTGTTTTTGGCGTGATTCCTTTATCTTCAGTCAACGACATCCTTAATATCCTTCCAGGCATGTTCGTCATTGGCGGAATCTTTGGAACCTTCATGGGAATCGTCAGCGGTCTTCCTAAATTGGGCGGGATGAATGTTCAAGATATTGAAATGACAAAAACAGTGATGGATGGATTCCTTTACGAAGTCTCTTTTGCGATGAACAGTTCTATTATTGGAATTTTGTTCAGCGTTTTAATGACCTTCACAAACACGATCTTCTCCCCTGAAAAAGTCTTTGTTTCCATGATTGAAAGATTTGAAAATTCGCTCGACCTGATTTGGTATCGCAGTGATAACAATCAGTTTCCGAAAGAGGGAAAAGATTTCGACGAACACCGGGATCCCGTTGAGGCTTTAGCCGAAGAATCTCTCAATTCAGAAATTAATAAAGGGGCCCGAAGTCGAAACCTTGATGAAGTTAGAAAAATCAAAGCTTCGTAATATAATATGTCGAAGGTTCAGAAGGTCTTATTACTTAGAATTGAGCAGCCGGAACAGACGATCGAGAGGGTGTACGAACAGAACCCTCTCATTATTGGTCGTTCAACTGAAGCTCATATTGGCATTCCAGATCCTGGAGTCAGTCGGACTCATTTAGAAATATCAATAAAACACGGAAAAATTTGGTTGAATGACCTCGGGTCAGCCAACGGCACTTTCATCAACGGCAAAAAGATGATTCCAAAATCAAAAGTCACTTACAGTGACGGAGAAATTGTTCAAGTCGGCAGCCAAAGAATTAAGATCACGATCAATATGTTAGAAAAAGCTTTCGACTTGAAGTCCGTTGCGATCTCAGATCTCAACCCCGATGAGAAAGAAAGCTTATTAACTTTGGTGAATTCGGCTCATGCTGAAGCCGATCGAATCAGTCATCTTGTTAAAGGCGAAACAGATCAGACACTTCGGGCGACTGAGGTAAAAATAAATAGCTTAATCTCCCAAGCTAATTTTCAGGCCGAACAGATTATCTCTTCTGCAAACAATCAGGCTTCAAAGATTCAAGAAGAAGCAAAAAGAAAACAACTTGAGACTGTTTTAATGGCAGAAAAAGAAGCCATGGCTGCGACTTCAGAGGTCTTTCGTAAGGCTGAACTCGTTGTTCAAGAAGCGGAAGAAAAGGCCCACAAAATTATTTTGCAGGGAGATCAAGTCTGCACAGAAAAACACAACGCTACTGAGCAAGAAGCCACTCTGCTCTTACAACAGGCCCGGCAAAATATTCAAGAACTTAGAATTGATTGGGAAAAAGAAATGGAGACCCTGACCGAAGACGCCAGGGCTCGCGCTCGACAAATCGATGAAAATGCAAAAGCACAGGCTTTAGACACAATTTCTGCAGCGGATCGTCAAAAAATGGCCATCCTCACTCAATCCAATGAATTATTTGATCTCGCAAAAAAAGAAGCCCAGGAGCGCTCCGTCCAATACTACTCTCAAGCCGAAACAGAACTAAAAGCCGCTCAAAAAAAATCTCAAGAAATTCTGGCTGATGCTTATGAGCAGGCTCAGGATCTGAAAAATACAATTGAAAAAGACGTTACTCACATCAAGGACGTGTTAGGAAAGCTAGAAGAAGATCGTCAGAAAAAGGAAACTTCTCTCAATGAAGTCATTCAGGAGCTAGAAGCAACTGACCACAAGGTTAAAAATTTCAAATTGGCAGTTTCGGATTTAGAAAAGCAAAAAGAAATCTTTTCAGCGGAACTGTCACAGCTGAAACAGCAGCTGAATGAAACTCTGGAACAAAGAAAAACTGCGATCATAGATGCCGATCAAGCGAAACAGGATGCCTTACGCTTCAAAGAACAGACTGAAAAAGAGGCTCGAGACATCAAAGATCTCGCACGAAAAGAAATTGAATCTTTTAAAGCTAGAGAAAACGACGCCATTGATAAAATGAAACTTGATGAAATTAAAAAACTAAAAGAGATCCGCCTTGAAGGTGACAGAAGCCTCACTCGTCATCGCGCAGAGCTCGTGGGTGAATTCCTAAGACTGACAGAGTCTCATATGATCACACTGTTGAAGACTGAATTACCTCCATCCTATGAATGGACCACGGTCAATCAACGCCTTCAAAATGAAGTTAAAGCCTCGCTCGAGGAGGCCATCTATAAGTTTACAAATGTTGAATCTCACAAGAGGTCTCAAGACATCATTGAACAAAAATCGATCGTCATGATGAAACGGTTTAAGCTGCTTGGCATGTCCACGGCGGCAATGATTTTTTTGACGATGGCCATTCCGACAACTCGCCACTTGATCTTGAATTCTCTACAGAAAAATAATGTCGACTCCGCAGCTCAAAACTTTTCCAAAGAAATGCAAACAGAGCGAGCTCGACGCTTTGATCCTCCTAAAATCGATGAGTGGCGTGATAATTATACGGACGCACTCCTTTACACTCGTGGCTATGCTGACTTAAAATTAGAACAACAATTTCAAGACAAGTGGATCAGGGATCTCCACGAGTACCTATATACTAAATTGCGCGTCGATGAAGATTCGATTGTTAAACTTGTTTCGTTAGAAGCCGCCATGGTGACAAAACTAAAGGAAGAGGCTGAAAGCATTCATCCAGATTATGTCGAACAACAGGTTAACAAAATGCGCGAGATGGAAAAAGAATCGGTCGCCCAAATGCAGCAGATTATTGGCTCTAATGCCAAATTCGAAAATTTCAGAAAGTTTTCAGAAGAATATTATTATAAAGAGTTTTTAAAACGAGCCCCTGCACAGTCTCAAAAACGCCAATAGCCATCTAAATATAAGATGTAACCATCCTGAACACTCCATTTTATACTGCGAACATTGGTCGAATAAAGTGTCGTTTGTAAGTTAAAATGATCCCAAATTTTAGCGTAGGCCAAATAAGCACCGATGGCTTTTGTTTCAAAATTATAGTTGGGTCCGTACAAAATGCGTCCCCAGCTATCTGTGATATATTCATAACCTGTTTGAAAAGTACTTGTTCCCCCAGACTTTATGGCCGTCGTGTCTTCGGCTTTTTCAATTGAATAAATCGCTAGCGTTGCAAAAGTATGCGAGATCGACTTCTCATTTGAGTAAGCATCCCACATTAAATTCCAGTTCAAAGTGTATCGCTCCCCTTCTGGAATTCGTCGTAAGGTAAAGCCAGTTGCAAGAGTGTTCCTAATCGTATCAAGGAATCTAAATTTCACAGTCAAGTTCGGCGAATTATTAACATCCGCTGGCGCAAGAGTGCCGACACTCATCCAATTAAAAAATCCATAGTGAAGCAGACCGTACCAGGTAAGAAGAAATTCATTCTGCGGCAAGGTCTGAGCGGTTTCACCAATTAAAATTCCTTGCGTAAATAAGGGCTTAAATCTAGCTGATGTATTGGGGGCCACCTCACGAACAAGCAATTCAGTGCTGCCGTTATAATCCTCAGCACCTGACGACAAATCAAAATTAACCAACTGATCGCCAACGCGAATCAAATTATATTCCGAAGATTTTATCAGCTCCGCAACCACAACCGTTTGATTGATCAATCGCTGGACAGAGCGGACCCGCACAAATCCCACGAATCCAACCTCTGAAGTTTGACTTTTGACGCCAAGGGTTTGCCCTACTGCCACATCATAAGAGGCCCCTACAGCCACCATCGATTTATTGTCTTGAAGTGAGCTCACTCTAAGGTGAATTTCGCCACCGACCGCAAGTGAAATCGATGGGCAAAAAAGTAAAAAACTTAGGAAGTAAACCATTCCTGAGTTTTAATTTTTTTTAAAATTCAAGCAACAAAATTAGGCGATTTTTTTGATCTGTTCTAGTTTATTTCGAAATATACTAAGATCGTGTTTCAAGGAGTTGTTCTCGCTGATCAACTGATTCACTTTCTTTTTCAGAAAATCAATTTCTTCCGAGTTATGCCGACCTGCCGCAGGAGAATCATGCTTAGGGCCGTCAAAATTTAATGTTTCTTTTGGCTCTTCGACGGGTTTTTCCATCGCTTCTGCCGACGTTGGACCATTTAAATGTTGCTGATTTAATAGTTCTTCGACGTTTTCAGGAATTGCCATTTCGGGATCAGCTTTTTCTAACTTAATGATTCCACCTGAAGAAAAGCCTCGCACTTCCGAGATCATCTTCAAGATACATGTTATTTTTTCAGCCGGCGTCGGATTTCTTTCGCCAATCATCCCGACGATCTTTCTTTTATCGCTGATACTCATGCAGGAAAGCATCGTGTCGACCTGCTCCGGATTCATATCATGAAGAACCGTTGACAAGGTCAAGGGCTGAACACGAGAAAATATTTCAGCACGATACTGAACATCCCAACCTAAAATGCGATCAATGGAAAACATGTATTTTCGAATGCCCATTTCCCAAGATTTACTCTCTTGGCCGATCAGATTCAAAAATTGTTCTTGTTTCTGCTTCCCCGACGTCTCTATTAAGGTCAGCAATTGGATAAAGCCATTTTTTTTCTTATATCGATCTAACATTCCCATACATTTCTATCGGAAATTTAAATCAAAACTATAATTTTTGAACAGCAGATAACAGTCCTTAAAAAAATGTCTCAAAACAAAACGATAGATAACTATTTAATAATGAAAATAGGCCTCATCAACTCAAAACTGATTTGGGCAGCTGTAAGTAAAACGAACCTGGCTTCCAGGGGGCAACTGCATATTATAAACAATACTTTTTCCAGTTCGCGTGTAGGAAAAAGAAGAATTGGCAGGAATCGGAGTGACCTGAAGGTTGATCGGTTGATCACAGCCAATCACGGCACCCTTATTAATTGCAATTTTATTGGCAATCGGAGCCAGTGATGAGGTGTAATTATTCATACAAATACTTACCGCAACGCCCCATCCGCTTTGAGGAAAATTCAAATAAAGTTTTCCAAGGCTTCCTGAAACTAATCCGTTTGTCGCCGCGACAGGAGGACTTCCCAAACTCTGGGAGTTTTGCTGAGCAAGACAAGTGTCATCGGTCACAACAATTGCATGAATTTCTGTGATCTTATCTTTTCCCTGACTTTTAAATGTATTAAACAAACTAATTGGCTGATCCAAGTCTTCCAAAGGATATCCAGTCGCTGCACAATTTGGGTTATTAGCCCCACCACAATAAAGTCCACTTCGCACATCTTCATCAGATACAAAAATAATCGCTAAATAAGCATCTGCCCGTAAGAATCCACCAGAATTATTTTTAATTGCTAAATTGGCAGCGTAAGTTCCGCGCTCATCACCAGAAGGACAGTTTGCTTTGTACTGAGTTTTGTAAGCATCTGAACTTAAAGTGCCAGTTCCATGGGCAGCAACCCAATTTGCAATAAACTGCTCACACTGTAAAGTTTCTGGACGAACCACCGCCGTATTAAATCGGCCAACACGGTCACCAACAGAAGGAGTTAGAAAGTTAATACCATCGCCAAAAGAAATTAAATTTCCATTTTGCAAAGCACCATTACCATTTATAGGTCGAGGCTCATTGTCATCTTGTCCCGAATGAATATCTGTTGTGGTCATTGCAATCCGATAATCAACATGCTTTCCGTCTAACATCTGGATAAATCCAGCAAATCGATTGGCTAAAGCTTTCTGTTCAAAAGACATTGAAGCCGAATTATCATTTACAAAAAGGATATCAACCTTAGGGCCAGAAACATCTTCGGTGTAATCACAAACCGCGCCGCCCGAGCTGGTCGCACAAAATTGAGTAAATCCATTCACAGGACTATTGTTGACTCCAAAGTTAACAGGAGCACAGGCCACAACATAAAAAACAACAGATCCAAGGACCGCTGTCCAACCTAGTGACTTTTTCATACACCACCTCGTACCTCCTGGTGATCCAAGGAAGGTGCCAAAATGAAAGAGTTCTTCTAACCTATTGAAATTACGCCTCAATAAGATCCTGCCATAAGCATGGAATTTTTTACCAGACTGTCCAACCTCTGGACAATGACAAACTGTTTTTTAAAAAAACCTCTAAATTTCAATAAGTTACAAATCCGCAAGGGCTCTTGTTAGAAGGGACCATTCTGGACACAGGACTCGATAAACCCCGTCTTGTTCTTTCAGCATTTCAGCTTCAAGCTAATGACAGTCCATATGAAAAACTTAGTCACAATTTTAATTTCAGTTTTTTTGCTCGCTCTTGGTATTTTTTTTATCAATCAAGAAACCCATGAGCCCCAGGCTGCCCCACTCGGCAAAAAAATTGATCAAGACTTAAGATCCGCTCAAAAACAAAATTTTTTTCCAAGTACAGTTCAGTTGGTTTCAAAAATCCGAATCACAATTCATACAAAAAAACCGGCTTGGAAAGAAACAATTTTAAGCAGCATCATTTTACCATTTGAGGTTGTTCCCAAAGGAGACTACTCGCTGCAAATTGATGCCATTGAAAACTTCACTCCATCTAGTGAAGCTATCCTCATTTTACAATTCAATCTGTTCGAAAATTCCACCCAAAATAAAAAATGGGAAGCCAGCAGAATTTATCATTTAGACAAAGAGGACTTAACGTCCTTCACCGCCACAGGTGGAGCCAAACTGTAAAGACAAAAAAAAACCCGACCAAGTTTCCCTGATCGGGTTAAGAAAATTAGAGCTGGCGTCGTGCTACTCTCCCACATCGTCACCGATGCAATACCATCGCCGCAAGCGGGCTTAACTTCTGAGTTCGGAATGGGATCAGGTGTGGCCCCGCTGCTAAAAACACCAGCAAGTCTTATATAAATTTAGTTAGTTTTTTGAAGATTGAAAAATTGATTTAGCTGATTTTTAGCAAAAAGGTTCAAGACCATTCTTACATGATTTGAAATAAAAATTATATAAAAGCCTCACGGACTATTAGTATAGGTCAGCTAAATACATTGCTGTATGTACACCTCCTACCTATCAACCTCGTAGTCTCCGAGGGTCCTTTAGGGG
>JAYWEU010000298.1:0-8468 GCA_043779385.1 Pseudobdellovibrionaceae bacterium | reverse complement strand
ACTTAGAAATTATTCGCATCGGGACCCGCATGCCCGTCGTCGCGCCTATGCGTGTGACAGAAAAATTAGCTAAGATGATTCGGCAGTATAAACCTGTTTTTGTCATGACCCATTTTAATCATCCGCGCGAATTGACAGCAGAAAGTGCACAGGCTCTTGAGCTATTAGTAGATCACGGCATCCCTGTGATGAACCAGATGGTTCTACTCAATGGAATTAATAATCACGCGGCGGTTGTGCAAGCCCTGTCGAGAAGACTTTTATTTTTGCGTGTGAAGCCTTACTACATGTTTCAGTGTGACCCGTCGGAAGGCACAGATCATTTACGAACTTCGATTGAAAATTCTCTCGAACTGCAAAAAGAATTATGGGGTCATCTGTCAGGCCTAGCAATGCCCACTTTATCTGTCGATATTCCTGATGGCGGTGGGAAGACCACGCTGGTTCCGAATTTTGAAATTTCAAAATCAGAAACCAAGCGAGTTTATCAAGGCTTTGACGGAGTCCAAGCTGAGTATGTAAACCCACCCCAAGAGCAGATGCGGGTGCCTTTTGATTACGAAGATTATTTAAAAGAGTGGAATGAGCTTAAGTCCGCCAAAAATTAAAGTCGTTCAAGCCTTGCGTACTTAACAACAAATTTCTTCACTGTATTGTCGGCAAACATCACGCTGACTTTCATATCAGCTCCATCGCCTTCCACCGCAAAAATAGATCCTGCGCCAAACGTTGGATGGCGAACTTTCATGCCTTTGCTGTAAGACGCCGAAGTTGTCGGAACATCAATGTCATCACTTGGAAATGCTTGAGCTTCGAAACTATCCATCGGCTTGTGTTTAGGAATATTATAAGCTTCAGCGCCCATGCTGGCATATTTTTTTATAAACGATGAACGATCTACAGTGCTGGTAAAATTCACGGCATCTTTAGGAATTTCTGCGAGGAACCTGGACGGTGGATTGTGCTGGTCTTGTCCCCAAACACGGCGATACCGGCAATGGGTCAGGAATAATTTTTCGCGGGCTCGGGTCATTCCAACATACGCTAATCTGCGCTCTTCTTCGATCTCATCGCTTGAATTGGAATCAACTGATCGTCCACTCGGAAATAAATTTTCTTCAACGCCAACAATAAACACGGCAGGAAATTCTAAGCCCTTTGAAATATGTAACGTCATCATGGTCACATTATTCACTTGCTGATCATAACTGTCGATATCTGACACCAAGGCCATTTCCTCTAGAAAAGATTGAATGGTGGCGTCCTCGCCGCGCTCTTTGCTGAACTGCTCGATGGCATTATCAAGCTCTTCTAAGTTTTCAATTCTGCTTTCAGATTCTGGCGTGTCCTCAGCTTTAAGAGCTTGTAGGTATTGAGTTCGATCTAAAATAATATGATAAAATTCAGAAAGGGGAAAATGATCAATCTGGCTGCGCAGATCATTCATCAAGTCTAAAAATCGGCGAATCTTACTAACCGTTCCAGAATTAAAAAGTTTTTCATCCACACCGATTTGACAGGCGTCTAGTAAAGTTGTTTTTCTTTGATGAGCCACTTCTTCAAGGCGATCAATGGTTGTTTTGCCGATCCCACGAGCTGGCACATTGATCACTCTCTTGACAGAAATATCATCGGCCGCATTCAACGAAAGGCGCATATATCCCAGAACGTCTTTGATCTCCATCCGCTCATAAAATCGCATTCCGCCAACGATGCGGTAAGGAATACTTAAAGTGCGCAGCTGTTCTTCCAGGACCCGCGACTGAGCATTGGTGCGATAGAAAATGGCGAAATCATTGTAAGAGCTTGCGCCCTCGGTCATCAATTTCTGAATGCCTTGAGCCACAAACCGGGCCTCATCGTATTCATTATTTTCTTCGCGAACTTGGATCAGGTCGCCTTCGGGTCGGGATGTGAATAAAGTTTTTTCTTTTCTCTGACTGTTATTGCGAATCACCTGAGTGGCAGCGCGAACAATATTTCCGCTGGATCGATAGTTTTCTTCCAGCTTAATAATTTTTGCGCCAGGAAAGTCGCGCTCAAAGCTTAAGATATTTTGAATATCAGCGCCGCGCCAGCTGTAGATGGATTGATCTTCATCGCCGACCACACACAACTGCTGATGTTTTTTAGCCAAGGCTAAAATCAATAAATACTGAATGTGATTCGTGTCTTGATACTCATCGACCATAATGTATTTAAATTTTTCTTGGTACTGGGTCAAAAGATCGGGGTACATTTGAAAAAGCTCATAGGTCTTCATCAGCAAATCATCAAAATCCAAAGCGTTGGCTTTTCGCATTTCAGCTTCGTAAGCTTTATAAACTTCTAAGGACTTGGGATCGATAATCCCACGGGCGCCACTGGCCTCAATTTGTTCGGGCGAAAGACCGCGCATTTTAACGGCGCTGATGCGGGATTGAAAGCCCTTCGCGGGATACATCTTGTCGTTGATATTTAAAATGGCCATGACTTTTTTGATCTGTGAAATTTGATCGCCGCTGTCGTAAATTAAAAAGAAGCTTTTGTAATCTAGCATTTCAATATGACGTCTTAAAATACGAACACAAAAACTATGAAAGGTGCTGATCCACAATTCACTGCGAACCGGGAAACCCATGTCAGACAAAATTCCGTGAATTCGATGTTCCATTTCCTTGGCGGCTTTATTTGTAAAAGTCAGACAAAGAATTTCATCAGATGCCGCAAAGCCTTGGCCAATAATATTGGCCATTCGGTGAGTCAGCACTCGTGTCTTACCGGATCCAGCACCCGCCAGGATTAAAAGCGGTCCTTGCGTCGTTAAAACCGCGTCCTTTTGAGGAGGGTTCAAAGAATTTGTAATGTTTTCTAATCCTGACAAAAGGCCCTCATTTTCAGGTATATTGCGGCTTATAATTTCACGTCAAGTTATAGTGGCTGGGGGCCTTTTTGTGAAGAAGCTTTTTGGATTCTTAATCGGCGCTGCGCTGCTTGCTCCCCTGGGTTGCACTCATGCCACTGAATCAGAGCAGGCCACAGGCGATATCAAGGTTCAGATTCCGGTCAGGGAAAACGACCAGCCCTCCCTTAAAGTTGTCACCCTTAGAAAAATGGAAGATTTAAAGCGAGTATCGGGTGGTATTGCGACCTTTTATTACGCTCCAAAAATTGACGGAACCACGGTTATAGGCGAAGTTCCTCACGCTCGATTTATTAAAACTTTTGATGATGTTTTTATTCCGGTCGACAGTCAGTCTGCTGATATGGCTGCAATCTACTACCATTTACAAAACTTGACGGCGCTGGATGCAATCCTGGGGTTAGACCGTTTCAATGAGGGGCCCCGGAAGGTGGCTCTTTCTACGCGGATCTTAAAAAGTGACGACTGGGTTCGAAATAATTCTTTTTATGATCAAAATTCTGACGCAATTATTTTTGTCGATTTTCAGTCTCAGGCTTTGCCACTGACGTTAAACCCTGGTGTTGTGGCTCACGAACATTTCCATTCTTTATTTTCTAAGTTAGTTGTTCTTCCTTTGATCAAAGCCGGCAAGGTTTCTGAATCCTTAAAAGTTTCCTCGGCCGACGATGAACTGCGCCGTGATTATGAAGATTTTGTTTTACTTAAATCTTTGAACGAAGGTTTAGCTGATTATTGGGGTTGGGTTTATTCGCGGGACGAAAAGTTTGTTTCAGCCTCGATTCCAGCCGAGCAAAATCGGTCCTTGGAAAAACCTTCGCAGGAATCTGTGGAAGCGGCTTTTCGTTCTCCGCAAGATCGTCAGTCGGAATTAGATAGTTTTTTTGAGCCCTACCTTCATTCTGACAACAAAGAGAAAGCCTTGGACACCATCCAAGATATTGGGGGGCGATACGCCTACGCCATGGGAAATATCTATGCGCGATTTTTTCGAGGCTTGAATAAAACGGCCGATGGAAAAGATTTAGACGCCAATGCGCAGACGGCACTGGTTCAACAAATGATTGGCTTGCTTCAGGATTTGCGGGAAAATATTTTAAAGAATAAAAATCACACGGCCCTTCAGCCCGAAAATGTGATGGAGCTTTTTCGCTCAAAAAATCCTGAACTGATTCGCGTTCACTGCAAAGAATACGAACGGCTGATCAATCATAAATCAACCTGCACCGGTGAATCTAAATGAAAATAGCAGCGAATGTATTTATTCTTTTTATTCTGCTGACGGGCGCTGCTTTCGCTAAAGTTAAAGACGTCGATGAGGGTTGGAAGAGCTTCGAAGGCGTCGAAGTTTTGCCTGTCTTGGAAAAGCATGACTCAACTCCAGTTCAGTGGGTTATTTCTCCGTTTGGTGTCGAGCGCCGTATGGAAGCTTCGACAAACCCTGTCCTTGAACCTCGAGAGCCCGTCAATGTCGCTTTAGGTCTGCGTCTTGATCGACATTTATTTTCAATCGAGTATTCTCGCTTTGGCGAAAGCAGTGGCAACGAAACTTATCATGTTGAACGCAGCTTTCAAGATTTGCTGGGTTGGTATCGCTATTCGTTTTATAAAAATCATGGATTTCGAGCCACAATGGGTGGGGGAGCCGGTGTTTATCAAGAACAAGTGACAACCCATTTTTATAGTTTGAAACAAGATCTGGGCTCGGGCAATAAGTGGACAGTGGCGACTGGCTTGGGCGCCGAGTATGAGGTTTTCAAGTACGTCGTTTTATTTCTTGAGGCCCGTTTGATCAGTGGCCAGGATTTGGATCCCAATCCAAATCCTGATGCCCTCGCAAGAATATCTGTTCAGTTCTAAAAAAAAGGGCGGACTTTTCAGCCGCCCTTTAAGTTTATTTAAAATTTTATAAAATCAGTTCGTCATTTTTTGAATGATGGCACTTTCGATTTTTGACTTTTGCATAAACTCTGTGCGGTAGGACTTAGCTTCGTTTTCTGTCGGAAATTGCCCGACGCTGACGCGGAACCAGTTTTGCCCATTCACTTTAGCTGGTAAATAAAAAGCACTATAGCCTTTGTTTTTTAAATCTTCGGCTCTTTTTTTAGCATCGTCTTCACTGCTAAAAGAGGCCACCTGCACAGTAAATTTTCCAGCTGGGTACTGCGCTACATTTTGCGGAAGGGCCGCCGGTAAACGGGGACCTTTAGCAACCGCTGGAGCAGCTGCGGGTTTTGCTTCCACAGCATGTTTGCCTTCAACGATCGTTTGAGCCACTTTCAAAGGAGCTGCAGGAGCCACTTCAGCCGTTTTTGCCGTTGCGGCCGCGGGCGTTCGAGCTTCCTCAGCTTTAGCGACTTCAGGTTTTGCTTCTTTTGTATCGGTTTCGTCGGTGACAAATTCCTCTGCTAATTTTGCAATTTCTTCGTCGCTCATAGCGCCGGCTTTGCCGACTTCTTTTTCGGACGCGACATGACGATTTGAAGATTCTTCTTTCGTCGGTTCGTAAGCCGCCATTTTATGTTGTTGATCGCTGTACTTTTTGCCGACAAAAGTGCCGACCGCAAAAGATAACAAAGAGATCACAAACACCAAGACTAATTTAACTATTGCATCTGATTTAGCAGCCATTCATTCCTCGCGATCGAACGATCAAGTTCAATTGTTAACCGGCCATTCCATTGGCCTTAATACTATGTTAGCCTCTCGGTGATGGTTCCGTCAATCCGGGGTGATGATGATGAAAAGCTATAATAATCAGGATGTTCTTTTAAAAGCCATCCAAGCCTGTCGCCTGGGTCGCGATATTTTGCTGAAACATTATGGGCACTTAGAACATATTGAAGAAAAGCTGCATGCCGGCCTTGTCAGTGAAGCCGACAAAGCTTCTGAGGATATTATTAAAAAGCAGCTTCAGAAATTTTTTCCAGAATCAGAGTTTTTAGGAGAAGAAGAGGCTTATTTGACAGGGACCAAAGTCGGGTCTCCGGCCACAGATAAGCCGCGCTGGATTTTAGACCCCTTGGATGGAACAACAAACTACGTTCATCGCTTCCCGATTTTTTGCATCAGTTTAGGTCTAGAGTATCAAGGACAAATTCAAATTGCTGTGATTGATGTGCCGATGATGAATGAAACTTACACAGCCATCCGCGGCGGTGGCGCTTTCTTGAATGGCAAGCCGATCAAAGTCAGTCCCACCAAGGAATTGAAAAATTCGCTCCTCGCCACGGGATTTTTTGCCGATGACACGAAAGCTTTAGATGAACAGCTGAAGATCTTTTCGAATTTAGTCCGTGTGTCGCGGGGAATTCGCAGAGCGGGGGCTGCGGCCTACGACCTTTGTATGGTGGCGCGCGGTGTTTTTGACGCTTTTTGGGAGAGAAACTTAAGTCCCTGGGATACAGCGGCCGGCTTACTTTTAGTACAAGAAGCCGGCGGCGAAGTCGTGACTTACAGAGGAAAATCTTACGATCCTTACAAAAATGCGATCATGGCGACAAATGGATTATTAACACCTACTTTGGTCCAGTCTGTCTCATCGATGCTGTCAGAAGAAACGCATTGATTGTCAAAATCATGACTTGTCCGTACAGAATTCACGTTCCTTAATTTCGCCATCTTCAAATAGATGTCTTTACCCACCACATATCTACCTAAGACTAGTTGGCACTTTCGTTGCTGTGAGTAATGAAGAGTAGTGTTCGCTCATATCAAGGAGGATGGAGTGGCAGAGGAAAAAGCAGCCGCCGCACAGGAAGCATCAGCATCTGGAAGCGGGGGATCAGGACAAAAGCCTGTTCTTTGGATGGCTGTCGCCATTATTAACGTCATCATCGTTGGAGCTGTCGGCTTCATGCTTTTTAAAGGTCGGCAAAAAGATGCCGCCGAGCCAAAAATTGAACATGTGATCAACGGTGAAAAAGAAGCTCAAGAAAAAGAAGAGCACGAAGAAAAATCTTTCGTTGGAAAAGTGGTTCCTTTAGAAACTTTTATCGTGAACTTAGCAGGATCGAAAGGTCGCAAAATTGCCAAAGTAAATATGGAGCTGGAATTAAAAGGCGACGGCGCTTCGGAAGAAATTGAGAAACGCAAAGCTCAGATCCGCGATTATATTATAATTATTCTTTCTTCGAAAACTTATGAAGAGGTTTCAAATAAAGAAGGAAAAAATAATCTTCGTAATGAAATCAAGGACACCATTAACTCGTATTTAACTAAAGGCAAAATCACTAACGTCTTTTTTACTGACTTTATCTATAATTAAGGATCAACCATGAATCAGGTCTTATCCCAAAGTGAAGTTGACGCCCTCCTTGCCGCCGTTTCGGAAGGGGAAGTATCGAACACCGATAGTTCTAAGGCCGATAACCACGGCAATAGTATGCGTGGGATTGATGATAAAAAAGTCGTGGCCTATGATCTGACCAGTCAGGATCGAATTATCCGCGGACGTCTTCCACAGCTTGAAGTGATCTATGAAAAATTCATGCGTGCTTTTCGCGTTAGCCTATCATCATCACTTCGTAAAATTGCCTCAATCACTTTGACCAGCACTGAGTTTCTTAAATTTGGCGAATTTATTAATACCTTACCTTTACCAACTTGTATGAGTGTTCTGCGTTTTGGAAACTTGCGCGGATCAGCCCTGATGGTCATCGAAAGTAAACTTGCTTATGCGCTGGTGGACAGTTTTTTTGGCGGAGCAGATCGACCGTATACAAAAATAGATGGAAAAGACTTCACTCCCATCGAGCTTAGTATCGTTCGTAAAGTTGTCGAGCTTGGGATCAATGACTTAGAAAATGCTTGGGCCTCTGTTGAAAAAATTGGCTGTTCTTTTGTTCGTACTGAAGTGAATCCACAGTTTGTGGGAATTGTTCCTCCAACGGATGTTGTTATTGCCTCGACATTTGATGTCGAGCTTGAAAATGCCACGGGTACGATTTCGATGGTCATTCCTTATTCAACCATCGAGCCCATCAAGCAAAAACTTTCTAATGGCTTCCAAGTTGAATCGGACCAGACCGATAAAAAACTTTGGACAGCAATTATTAAAGAACAATTAATGGATACAAGGTTAGATATCAAAGTCAGCCTTGGAGAAACAGAAATTCTTCTTCAAGATTTAATGGAGATGAAAGCCGGAGATGTTATTCCCTTAACGCAAGATGCGACAGGCGAATTGAATGTCCAAGTTGAAGGCGTTGCAAAATTTAAGGGATATTACGGAAACCATCACGGCACAGTCGCCGTGCAAGTCACGCGTGCAATAGAAAAGTAAGGGGGTTTTTAAGTGGTCGATGATCTAGACAACCTAGCCGAGAAATTAGCTCAAGAAGCAGAGGCGATGACATCTGCGATGGACACAAAGTCTGAGGGTCATGGTTCATCCGCTGGAGGAGGCGATGGCGCAAGTCACGTTTCAACCGCCAAAGATCGAAACTTACAGATGATCTTGGACATTCCGCTCAGGGTCACGGTGGAGTTAGGGCGAACGAAAATGCCCGTCAGTGATCTTTTAAACCTGACGCAGGGAAGTGTCATCGAGCTTAATAAGTTAGCC
>JAYWEU010000297.1:0-46880 GCA_043779385.1 Pseudobdellovibrionaceae bacterium | reverse complement strand
TTGGTTTGATTGGACTTTTAAGAATTAGTTTATGGCCTGTGGCCGAGCAGGTTTATGGCCCTCACTACAAAATGATTGCAGTCACAGTCGCAGCCAGTGTTCTGGGAGTTGTCCTTTGGGGAACGATCAGCGGTTCGATGCTGCCCTTTATTTTAAAGAAATGTCGTCTTGATCCGGCTTCAGCCTCGGCGCCTTTTGTCGCGACCATCGTCGATGTCACGGGATTGATCATTTATTTCACCATCGCCAGTGTTTTCTTAAAAGGAATTATTCTTTAAGAATTTTAAAATTTCTTCGACACCTATTTGCATCACAGAAAACTCCATCGCTGGCTGGTCTTTTTTATGAGCGATCTGCTCAGGTAAAAAAGGCAGATGCACAAACAAACAAGATTTATTCATCAAAGATAATTCGGCCGTCACTTTGAAATATAAATAGTTGCAAACATAACTTCCGGCTGAGAACGAAATTTCTGCAGGAATTTTTTGATCGACCAAGGTTTTCTCAATTTCATGCAAGGGCCAATTAGAAAAAAAAGCTTTCTCGGCGGCAGAATCGATCACTCCCGGCTTTGGCGTATAACCGCTTTCATCGGGGGAATAAGTTTCGACCCAGTTCAAAGCCACACGCTCTAAGGATATTTTTCGGCGCCCACCGGCTTGCCCCAGTATAATCACTTTGTCGTAGTCTTGCTGGCTGAAACTTTGGAAAAGAATTTCTGGAGCTTTTTTAAAAGAAACAGGCAAAATTAACGTGTCCAACCAGGCATAGTCTGAATTTTCACCGATGGCGCGAACTAACTTTTCACTGGGATTAATTATTTCTCCAAGGAACGGGGCAAAGCCCGTCAGGAGAATACGCTTCACGGGAACCTCATAAAACGGCGCCAATCACGATCTTGCTTTTCATAGCAGTATCTTTCGTGCAGACGACCCTCTCGGCCAATCCAAAACTCGAAATAATTAGGAATTAAATGCAGTCCCCCCCAATGCGGGGGGCAGGGAACATCCTGGCCTTTAAAGCTTTCTTCAATTTCTTTCATTCGATCAGCCAAAGCCTTCAGACTACCTACTTCCTGACTTTGCTGGGAGGCCCAGGCGCCAAGCTGACTAAGGCGCGAACGAGTCTTAAAATAGGTTTCGGACTCCGCTCGAGTTAATTTTGAAACTTCACCCTGAACACGAATTTGCCGAGCCAAGGACGCCCAAAAAAAATTGGCAGCGACTTTAGAATTGGATTCCATTTCCTGAGCTTTTTGACCACCAAAATTAGTATAAAAAGAAAGGCCTCCGCGAATGAGGCCTTTATATAAAACCACTCGACTTGAGGGTTGAAGAGTGGGACCAACCGTCGCCAATGTCATGGCGTTTGGATCTGTCAGTCCTTTATCTTTTGCGGCTTGGATCCATTGATCTAAATGGAAGACGGGATCCAAGGCCGGATTAAACTCCATGACTATTTCTTTTTAGGAGCTGGAGCCGCTGCACCTGGTTTTGGTGGCTTCACAACATCCAATAATTCAACTTCAAAGATCAACAATGAATTGGGAGGAATTTTTCCACCGGATTTATCAGCGTAAGCTAGGTCTGGTGGAACGAACAGTTTATATTTGCCGCCGACTTTCATTAATTGAAGCGCTTCGCCCCAACCTTTGATCACTCCACTGACTGGAAATTCAGCTGGCTCTTTACGCGCGTAAGAAGAATCAAACTCTTCGCCTGATAGTAAAGTTCCTTTGTAATGAACCCGAACCATATCGCTTTCTTTTGGAGAAGCGCCTGTTCCTTCTTTATCAACAATATACTGAAGACCAGAAGCTGTTGTTTTAACACCTTCAGCTGTTTTGTTTTTAGCTAAGAATTCATCGGCTTTCTTTTTATTCTCTCCAGCTTGTTCTTGGCTTTTAGCATTGGCTTCTTGGCTTTTTTTCATCATCATTTCTTGAAGCTTTGCCTGAGCCGCTTTGATATCTTCTTCTGTCATTTGATTTTTATCTTTTAGAACATCGGCGATCGACATGCCAACCACATCGGCATCAACTTCTAAACCAACTTGTTTAATGTTCTGACCAATTTGACGACCAATAGCATAGCTGACCTTTTTTTGGTCGGTGTCTAATTTTTTTTGACAGGCGACAAAGCCTAAAGAAACCAAAACCACGAGCCCAATATTTAATGCTTTCATTTCATCTCCTTGAAATTAACAAACTGTTTCCAATTGCGTACGGCTCATCATCTAAGCAAATTCCGAGTTTTAATAGAGTTAACATGACGTATAAAAATAAAACTGCTAGATTTTTGAAATGCTGCATTTGCTTTTTTACCTTTTGGCCATCACAAGTTTGGCGTCGTCGGCCACCTTAGTACGCATTGCAGGGGCACCCCTCGAGGTGATTGGGTTTTGGCGATTAATGGCTTCAGCCTTAGTGATCCTTCCCTTTGCTTTAAAAACAGGCGATTTTCGAAGGTATTTTAATTATATCAATTCGGAATCCCGGCAAAAAACAAAGTCTGAATTAGGCCTTGTTCTGCTGTCAGGTCTTTTTTTCTTTGCCCATCTTTGGACTTATTTCTATTCAGCTCAGCACACCAGAATTG
This sequence comes from Pseudobdellovibrionaceae bacterium, assembly GCA_043779385.1. GTDB lineage: Bacteria > Bdellovibrionota > Bdellovibrionia > Bdellovibrionales > Bdellovibrionaceae > JAYWDA01. Next base: position 44,283 of record JAYWEU010000297.1, on the reverse strand, counting down.
CCAACTGCATGATCATTTTTGCCACCAATCCCGTTTTTGTTTCTTTGGCTTCGTTTTTTGTGTTTCGCGAAAAGCTGACCGCTAGACTTGGCTTAGCCTATCTTTGCGCCGCCATCGGCGTTTATGGCTTAGTCAGCCACAGCGTCTCTTTTGAAAATGGCTTTCTGATGGGGGATCTTTCAGCCTTACTGTCGGCCATGTTATTTGCTGTTTACCTTGTAACGGGCAAAAAAGCGCGTTTGACCATGGCCAACTCAGAATACACTTTGATCGCCTACTCTTTGACCGCATTTTTATTTGGCATGAATGCTTGGGTCGGTGGCAAAAGTTTTACGGGCTATGGCCCGACCACCTGGTTGGCGATTGGCCTTAGTATTTTATTCCCGACCTTATTGGGCCACGTTTTGTTTTCCTATCTGATGAAACGAATGAATTTAAATTTTATGAGTTGCGGAAAGCTTTTGGAACCCGCCTTATCATCTATTTTAGCTTTTTTTGTTTTTGGAGAGCAACTGACTCGGGATGCCCTGGGGGCTTTTGTTTTTACGACACTTGCTGTTTTAATTCTATTTTTACCGACGGGAAACTTCGGATTTTTTAAATCAAAGAGTTTGAAAAAATAAAAGAATTTCTTTGCTGGTTCCCTTGAATAAAATCTGCGGATTTCTTTTCTCTAGGCTGTTTAAATAAAGGGGATCGTAGTAATCTACTAATAATTTCTTGATCCAAATCCGATTGGATTCCAGATTCTTTTTCTCAAAGTACTCAGTTCGTGAAAACTGCAAATCAGCCATGAGCTCTTGAGTTTTAAGCCCCCCCAACCGGCGCTGGATTGACAACAAGCTTTTTTCGTAGCGCTGAAACAAGGCTAAACCCTGGTTTTCATCACCCTGCCCGATGGCGGTATTTGTAATATAATCAGCAAAAATATTTTCTACTCTTTGGTCTAAAGGTTCATCCACCCAAACGATCGGTGACGCCCGCATTTTAACAAAAAGACTTTCAGGGATCACGTTTAGTCCGATCAAACGGCTTTCATCTTCAAACAATAGCGGCGTTTCTTTTGAAGCCGCGCCGGTTTCAAAAATTCGCAATAAATCTTGAGCTAGCAAGTTTTCAAATTGGGCCTGCTGAGGTTGTGGTTCAGATTCAAAACCAAAAGCCGAACCTCGATGCTGAGCTCGCTTTTCAAGGTCGATGGCCGACATAAAGTTCTGGGCGGCTCTTAACAGATGCGATTTGCCTCCTCCCGTAGGACCTGAAATAAGAAGAAAAGGCCGCTCATCGACCGCTTTTTGAAAAGTAGCCAAAAACATTTGTCGCGCAGCCTTGTAACCGCCTTCTAAACGAGGGACTTCGACACCGCTCTCCGCCAGCCAGGCCTGGGCGGTGCGACTGCGAAGCCCACCTCGAAAACAATAAACCAAAGACTTCGGATTTTTTGCAAAAAAGTTCTTCCACTCGCTGACTCTTTGATCTTTTACACTGCCGCTGACCAGCTTTTCCCCCAGCTGAATTGCGGCCTCTTGACCTTTTTGTTTATAAAGAGTTCCCACCTGGGCTCGTTCTTCGTCATTTAAGATTGGTAAATTTACAGCGCCAGGAATATGGCCTGCTAAAAATTCCACGGGAGCTCGGACATCCAATAAAGGGCTTTTTTCTTTAAAAAAAGGCAGAAGGTCCGAAGTTTTTGAAGTCATCGATACACGCAAAACATCGACCCTTGCGCTTCTTTCACCGAACCAATCTGCCGCGCAAAAGGAAAGTGCTCCGTGATTTCGCTTAAGATTGTTGTCAGATGTTTCTCATCGACTGACAAAAGAAGTCCACCGCTGGTCTGCGGATCATGCAGTAAAAGCCGTTGCAATTCAGACAAGGCTGAAACTTCAATTTTCTCTTGGGTGTACTGGGCATTTGCACGATGCGCTTTGGTTAAAAAACCTTTTTCCAAATAGTGCATGGTCTGTGAAAACTGCGGTAAAGAGGGCCAGTCGATTTCAAGTTGAACGCGACTGGCTTGAGCCAATTGCAAACTATGACCTGAAAAACCAAAGCCAGTAATATCCGTTGCAGCATGCACAGCCAAAGCCGACGCCTCGGATAAAATATCAATCACATTATTGAGTCGAGTCATGCTGTACAACGCCGCTTCAATATCGGATTCAGTGGCTTGTTGCCTTTTCAAAGCGGCCGTTAGGGCCCCCGTGCCAAGCGGTTTCGTTAAAATCAACGCGTCCCCGGGACGAGCCTTGTTATTGGCCCAAATGCGATCGGGATGCACCCGACCTGTGACAGACAGTCCAAACTTCAAAGTGTCATCATCAATCGAATGTCCCCCCGCTAAGACCGCTTTGGCTTCAGCGATGACATCACAAGCGCCCTGCAAAACATCGATGGCAATTTGCTCGGGCAAAGTTTGCGAAGGAAAGGCCAAAATCGCTAAGCATGTTTCGGGTCTCCCACCCATGGCATAGACATCACTCAGGGCATTGGCCGCAGCGATCGCTCCAAAAATTTTAGCGGTGTCGACAATCGGAGTAAAAAAATCCAAAGTTTGAACCAGGGCGATCTGGTCTGAAATTTTATAAATGGCGGCATCATCAAAAAGCCCTCCATCCACTAAAAGCGCTTCAGGGCGCGGTGGAAATCGCACTTGGCCAAGGATTCTTCGTAGGTCTGAGGCCGCAAGTTTGGCGGCACAGCCACCCTTTTGCACTGTCTGGGTCAATTTGATAGATTCAGTCATGCACTGAGCTATATCACAGACTAATCTCAGGCTCAATCCTTCCCGCTTGATTCAGGAAGGAGCCTTGGGCAGAATCAAAGCACGAGGTCGAAATGAAAACACTTTTAACAATTATTTGGGTCTTATCGATCAATACGGGGATCGCTTGGGCTGAAGAGGTGTCTGCACCAACCCCAACGACACCGGTGAAAAAAAATTACAACGCTAATATCTATGAAAAAGAAAATGCGGGCGGCTTGTCTGCGAAAGTCAAAACGACAAAAACATCCCGAGAAGACACCTTAGTCTATTTTGAGGGCCTTAAAAAAAGCGGCCCCTACGTTCTTTCTTCGACAGTTAAGAACTATACCAAGCTTAGAAACCGGCTTGTTAAAAGTTCGGAAGCCGAGGGCTCTAAAGTTTCTGTGACCCTGGATGATCAAGATAATATATTGACCGTGGAAATCAGCGAAGAAACAGACGCCAAGGACAGCCCAAGAAATTAATTTCAAAAACTTAAAGGCCCAGACATGCGAATTTTAGTTGTCGAAGATCAAGTGAAAGTCGCCCAGTTCTTAAAAAAAGGACTGAATGAGGGTGGCTATGCGGTCGATACCGCCGAAAGCGGGGCTGCGGCGGAAAGTTATATGTCCCAAGGCGAATATGATTTGGTGATCTTAGATGTCATGCTGCCCGATCAAAATGGCTTCGATACCGCCCGACATTTCAGACGGGATGGTTTTGAAGGTCCTATCCTTATGCTGACGGCGCTTTCAACGACGAAAGATAAAATTGCAGGGCTGGACGCTGGTGCCGACGATTATCTGACCAAGCCGTATTCATTTGATGAGCTTTTAGCCCGGGTCCGCGCCCTCCTTCGTCGCAAAGGCGCAACCAATGCCAGCACCTCTGTCTTAAGATATTCCGATCTTGAGTTAGATTTAATCTCTCGAATTGTGCGCCGGGAAAATCAAGAGGTGCCGCTGACCTCTAAAGAATTTGCGCTTCTAGAGTATTTTATGCGAAATCCCGAGCGCCCTTTGGGCCGAGTTTCTATCGCAGAACATGTGTGGGACATTCATTTTGATTCAGAAAGCAATGTCATTGATGTTTACATTAATCTTCTGAGAAAAAAAGTCGATGCGCCTTTTTCAAAAAAATTGATTCATACGGTGGTGGGTGTTGGCTACGTTCTTAAAGAAAATTCCACGGCTGTTCCAAAAGGTTAACATTCGAGCCAAGCTGGCTCTGTTGCTCCTTTTGATTTTTGGCTCCACGACAGTGGTTTTCAATGCCATTCTATTTGTCTTTACGATTCAAACTTTACAAAGAGATTTCGACGATGCGCTTTTTAATTACTCGGTCGATGTTTCAGAATCCATCGAAATTGATCGCGAAGGAGATTTGGCATTTCCGCCACTGAAAGTGGATCACGGAAAAATCCTGCCTTTCCCATTGGGAACAGCCTTAATTCAAGTGCGTGACGAAAAGGGCAAGATTGAAACCCGCGTTGGCGAATTCGGGACGTTTGATCCTCCCTATAAAAATGATTTTGCTAAAATTAGAAAAGGTGAAGAAGCTATTTTCAGAACCGTTGAAGTTGAGGACAAGATTCCCTCTGCCGAAGCCCTCAGTTACCGCGTGATCAGCTTTCCTCTGGATAATATTTCAAACCCCCACTATTTATTGCAAATCGCTGTGCCCATGCATCTTCTGGAAAGCCAAATTCAAAATCGGCTGCACTACTTACAAGTTGGCATTCCCCTTGTTCTGATCATCGCGGGCCTGATTGGATTTTTTGTCTCGGGCCGGGCCTTAGCACCGGTGACCCATATGATTCAGACAGCTCAGTCGATCGATATTCATGAGCTCTCGCAAAGGGTGCCTGTTCCTGTTCCCAACGACGAAATCAAACAACTGGCGCTGACTTTGAATGAAATGCTGGACCGAATTGAAAAGGCTTTTTTGAGCCAAGAGCGTTTTGTCGCCGATGCATCCCATCAGTTGCTCACGCCGCTAACGATTATGAAAGGCGAAGTCGAGCGGGCTTTAAAACCCAACGCGACGGAAGAAGAAAAAAATCGCGTTTTTAAAAGCACTTTGCAGGAAGTCGATCATCTTTCCAGAATCGTAAAGGACATGTTATTATTGGCGCGCGTGGATGCTGGGTTTGGTGCCCTCAACCTACAGTCCCTCAGCATGGACGAAGTGATTATCGATGCTTTGGGCCGCGTTGAAGGGTTAGCTCAGTCGAAAAATATTAAAATAAAATTTGATATCAGCGACAATCACCAAGAACCAAAAATGGTGCGCGGAGATTTTGATCTGCTTCAGCACGTCGTTGTTATTTTATTAGAAAATGCCATTAAATATTCGCCAGAAAAAGAAATGGTGATGGTGAAGCTTGTTTGGACGCCGGCAACCTCTGAAATTATTATCAAGGATCAGGGCCGTGGCATCCCCCCCTTAGAGCGCGAGCGTATTTTTGAACGCTTCCGTCGGGGTCAGGACGCTGATCGAGCCACTCAGGGCTATGGTTTAGGTTTAGCGATCGCTTATAAGATTGCACAACTTCATAGCAGTAAGCTCTATCTTGCTGATAACATAAGCAAAGGCGCTGAATTCCATTTTGAAATTCGTAACGAGATTAAAAATATTTAATCTGCTTTTAATATGTCTTTTACCTATGTCTGTTAGTCTTTGCTCATCCGAAGCGAATATTAACAACCAAATCCTAGGAGGATTTATGAAAATCGCTGCTTTATTATTGTCTGTTATCGTTGCTGGTTCTGCGTTTGCTGCTGACACTGCTCACACAGCTGCTACACCTGCTGCAACTCCTGCTGCTACAACTACAACAACAACTACTACAGAAGCTGCAATGCCTGCTGCTACTGAGATGAAAAAAGAAAAGCATGCTATGAAAAAGCATGAAAAAATGGAAAAGCATGCTGCTAAAGAAGCAAAAAAAGAAGAAAAAGCTACTAAGTAATTTTTAACTTAGTTCGTCTTCTTAAAAAGCCACCTCGAAAAGGTGGCTTTTTTTTTACCTTAGCTGATGGAGTCTTCTCTAAAAAGGGGTGCGCTTCGCCGGAAACATTGAAGCAGCGGCAGAAGACTTTCTTTTTCTTTTTGATTCTGATCTAAGGCGGTCTCAAAAATTTTTATCACCACTTCAGAGGCTGAGGGATTGATATCCCCATCATGAAAAGCCATGGCCCAATTTTCAAAAATTCTTTGGTTACTTAAGGATTCAATAATGACTCGAACGTGATGATTTCGACGATCTTGAATAATTCGCCCCATCGTCTTGATCACTGCTGACTCGTCCCCTTCAAGAATTTGAATAAAATGATGATCCTTGTAGATAAGAAGACCCGAGATATTGTTTTTTAAATTATTGGTTTTAGAGGACTCTAAGATGTTTTGAATATCGGAATAGCAAATCTGTTCGTAGGCTTCGCTAATATAGACTAAATGAAAAACTTTTTTCACTCTGTGACCTCTGATTCTAAAGATATCAGGGCCAGGGACGCTCATCAAGATGAGGTGCCAATTAATCTAAGAGTTTGTCAAAGCAGCTACAACCTAGGCAATCGCTGCTGACTAGCAGAACTAAGGCACCAAAAGAGTGAGTTACCACCCACTCTTTTGTCGTAAATGTCTTTTCGTTCTCTTAGAAATTGGTTTCTTTATTACTTTTGCTAGATCTGAAATTATTTGCGCTTTCATCTGAGGGTTTTGAGGAATCACTTTTAGAAGTCCAGCGCTCCAAAAATGAGCTTAACTCGGTTCGGGCATGCTCTTGCTGAAAACCTAATTTCTTTTGCATCAGGCCTTCCAAAGCTTTGACATCACCTTGGACACGATCCAAATCATCATTGGTTAACTGTCCCCATTTTTTTTGAATTTCGCCTTTAATTTCTTTCCACTGGCCCTTAACAATATTTTCGTTGATCATAAAATCTCCTTTTGGTTGTGAAAACTTTTAGCATTTTAAAATTCAGATCCCCCTAAAGAGGGGACGCTCGCCGATGAGCTTTTTCATTCAGGAAATCTGAAGCCATGGCCATCAAAGCTGTCATCAAGTCTGACTGATGAGGAGCCTCTTGACCCACGATGGGCTCGGCAGGAACTGTCAGATCTTCGGCATCCACCCAATTCTTTTTACGAAAAGTCCAAACACAAATACCAAACCCTGAAGCCACCACTAGAAGTGAAATTCCAGTCGTGGCTGTAAGGAGTATTTGGCTATTCACTTGCAATTGAAAAAAAATATCTTTCAAAAGAAATGTCAAACCCACCACACCGACCAGCAAACTTCCAAATCCAATCATAAAAAGCTTTAAAATTTTTCTGATCATAAGAAGTGGTAAGCGAAACATCAGCGGAGCCGTCCCGGCCTGACCGTTAATGTGGCTTAAGGATTTTCCGATAAAATACGTAGCTAGTAGAGTGAAAAGTCGAAGCATTTTGTTTTTCCTTTTTATAAAAAAATTTTAGCGATTGTTCCGACGCGATGAAAGACCACTGCTCACAAGGCTAGCAACGATAGCACCCACCGCCGCAGCGCCAAGAACTGCATAGAAAGGATGCTTTTTAACCAGCTCCTCAGTGCGGTCTAAAACCACTTGTGACTGTTCTTTTAAGGCTTTCAATTGTTCTGTGATGGCCGCAGGGACCTCAAGATTTTTTGCAGAATCCGTCATTTTCTGAGCAGACTCTGTGATGACATTTTTTGCATCCCGTCCCGCATTTAAAATTTTATCTCCTGCTTTATTCAAGTTGCGATCTAATGATTGATCCATTTTAACTCCTTTTGTGGAAGACCATTTTGGCTTCGTTAATTAAATTATAATTCGATTGGAAAACCTAAACTGACGGCGTATCCCCGCTGAGTCGCATCCACTTTTGATGATTGATTGACTGTGAAATTTCCAAAAGATTCAATCGTCGAGTTATTATAAGTCAGATCTTGATACTCTAGATTTACACTGGCCGCCAAAATATGAAGGCCTGCTCCGACTCTGTAACCCCGGGCGTCTGTAAATTTCATATCTATATTATTGGCGCCCGCCGCAGGATCAAAGACCCCGCCCAAAATATAAGTTCCAAACAATTGGATGCCGGCCAATGGCGTTTGAACTCCAGCCGTCACACCATAATTATAATCTGATCCGTCAGCCGTCGAATAAAGCGAGTCCTGAAACCGAGATTTTCCATATCGACCATCGGCCGCTAAAATAAAAATATCTGCCACATGAAAGCCAAGTCTTGCACCAATCGCTGCATCGTTGATGGTTCCTGAGCTGTCGCCAGTCAGAAGTGGCAGTTGCGAAGTTTTTATGGAAGCTTCATTTTTAGAATAAATCAGCATAGGCTCAACGAATAAACCACCAGAGCTTCGATGAGATCGAACATCGGCATCGCCAGTCCGCGATGAGTCCACGGTATCGTCAGCTGCAAACGCCACGGAAAAATTAGTAAAGACGCTTGTTAAAATTGAAAACATTAAAATAATCTTTTTCATATGATCTCCTTCAAAGTATGTGCACTCATCGTCGGGGATTAAATTGCAATTTAGAGTCCAAGCAATTAAACCGTCCAAGTGAACTTTTAATGCCTTTTGGCAAGACGTTCTCTTAAAAGACTGGGGCGAGTTGACCCATTTGGGGCTAGATTGAACGGATCTATGATCAACAAAGCGACGTAAAAACAAGTGATTTCAGAATTCAATCAATAATTAGTAGCCGCGTCCCACTGGGAACTTCCATCTTCTTAAGCAAGGGGTCTGGTCTTGCAATTGCATAATATGATTTTTTAAACAGAGGTGCCGATGAAAAAACCTGTTCAAAACAACAGTATTCTTCAAATGATCAAGCGCGATCACCAGATTCTGCGCGAGTCGTTGGCTGCCTTAAAACTGGTCGCACATCATCTTAAAGAGGAAGAACAAGAACTATTTCCAAAAATTAAAACTTATCTTACTAAAACTGAATTAGAAAATCTTGGAGTGATCTATCTACAACTACGAAAAGATTTAAGACGCAAACTTGAAAGGCGCTTTACTTTGCCTTCTTTTAAAATGGTCTCATCTTTCGTTTCTAGTAAATTTAGTGTTCATCGCTAATTAAAATCAGCCATCTTGCTACAGCCTATCTATTTCCCCATCGATCACTCTTAGATGCTAACAAGGCCTCCCAATGGGAGGCCTCTTTTTTTAATGTTTGGTGTCTTCTTCGACATTGTTTTCATCCATTTCAAAATCATGATAGGGATTCGTCGTGTCATCGCTTTTTTGATTCTCGTCCATCGATTCACTGGACTTTTGTGGTGCCATCGGAGCTGTGCGCTTTTGCTCATTTTGTGTTTTTTTTTCTTCTTCTGAATTTTTTTGATCTTCAAACGGTTTCATAAATATCTCCTTGTTGACTTTGATCAAAGCAACAAGCGTACCAGCGCGATATCCAAATATCTCGGAATCTTCACAATTAGAAGTTAGACTCGGCCCCCCTATTGTGGCAAATTTCCCCTTGTAAAGTAGTTAATCTTGGTCAAAAAGGAACTCAACTTATGGCACTGACGCTCGGGAATACCAAAAATCAAGATATAGAAATTATTGTGATTGAAGATGACATCGATGTTCAAGATTTACTAAAGGCTTACTTCACCCCTCGTGGTTATTCGATGACATTTTTCGAAAGCCCCTTGCAGCTGCTTGAAGAGGCTAAAAAAAGAAATCTTTATGCTGATGTCATTATTACAGATTTATTACTTCCAGATTTAACCGGGACAGAGCTGATTAAAAAGCTTCGAGCTTGGGGCGTGACTCTGCCAATGATTCTTATCACTTCGAAGTCCTCGATCCAAACGGCTTACGAGGCCATCCAAGCAGGCGCCTTTGATTTTATTGTTAAACCGCTTCATTTACCGCAATTGGAAATTTCTCTTCAACGTGCGGTGCGGTTTAAAGAAATTCTTCATGAGAACACTCATCTTCGACAGGCTTTGAAAGAAAAGACAGAAACTCCCTCGGACAAGGTGGTGGCAAAAAGTCAGGGATTTAGAAATGCCTTAGATTTAGCTCGCAGAGTCGCGCAAAGCCAAGCCAACATTTTAATCACTGGCGAAAGTGGTACGGGAAAAGAAGTGATTGCCCGAACTATTCATGAGTCTGGCAGCCGCAGTGATGGCCCCTTTATCGCTATTAACTGTGCTGCTATCCCTGAGACTTTGCTTGAAGCCGAGCTTTTTGGTTATGCCAAGGGATCCTTCACCGGCGCTATCGACAAGAAAGCCGGCCTCTTTGAAGAGGCTGAAGGCGGAACACTTTTTCTGGATGAAATTGGTGATTTAAGTCAGCCCTTGCAAGCAAAACTTTTGCGAGTTCTGCAAGATCGAAAAATAAAACGTATTGGTGAAAATCGTTTTCGGGATATCAATGTCCGAATTTTAGCAGCCACTCACCGCAATCTAAAACAAGAAGTCATTGAACACCGGTTTCGTGAAGATTTGTACTTTAGGTTAAATGTGATCCCGATCCATATTCCTCCACTTCGGGATAGACCCGAAGATATTATGCCATTGGCAGAGTTTTTCTTGCGTCGCTTTTCATCGGTGAATGTTTCCACTGCTAAAAGATTTTCAAATGAAACTTTAAGTTTTCTCCTTCGGCATCGTTGGTCTGGAAATGTGCGTGAGCTTGAAAATACAGTCGAGCGGGCCGTGGTGCTTTGCCAATCCGAAGAAATTACTCCCGCCGATATGTTGATAGACCCTTCTCATCTGCCTTCAGAAAATAAGGCCCTGCCATTGATTACATCTTCGAACTATCAAGAAGAACAAAGTGCCAAGGGCATTGAGACCCCCGTACCCCACTTCTTGCTGGATGAGATCGTTAAAACTCATATTATTAAAATTCTAGAATTTAATAAAGGAGCCAAGGATAAGACTGCAAAAATGCTAGGGATTGATCGTAAAACCCTGTATCGCAAGCTGAATGAATATGGATACTAATCCCTTCCTGATTCCTCTTGAAATGCGTGAGCGTTATCTGGATCGTCGTTTAAGAGATGTCGAAAATTGTGACTTAAAATTATTAAATTTAGACTGGGCCTACTTTGAGCGGCTTGGGCATCAACTGAAAGGTAACGCCGCCTCCTTTGGCTTTAATGAGCTAGGTTGCATTGCCGATGAAATCGAAACGTCAGCAAAAAATAAAAATTTAGTCCAGTTAGAAATTTGTGTGAAAGATTTTAAAAACTGGTTTCTAGAACTTAAAGGCGGTCTTCTGTAGACCACCTTCAAAGCCAGCCTGTTAAGGCAGAGTCGTTCTATTTTTACCCGTCAACAAAGAAGCCAAGAAACTGATCGCTGCCAGAATCAAGAAGGCGAACAAAACAATTTTGCCTATTTCTAAAGACAGACCCGCAAAATTGTAAGCCCCTAAAACAATTCCAATTAAGCCCAGTACGAAAAATATAATAGCAGCTCTTAACATAAACTCCTCCTTTGTTGGACCTTTGCTAAAGCAAATGCGGTGCCAATCAGTTTTTACCGGTCCCGAGCAGCTTGGCTAGCTTGTCATTATTTTTGAATTTTATTTGTCCGAGGCAGAAATCCTCAAAGAGTCGTTCTGCCACAGACAACAAACACCATCAGATTAATTTTTCATTCCCGAAATGATCTGGTCTTTTTTAACCCAGACATCCCTGACCCATGTTTGTACGTTTTGACGATAGCTGGGGTCATTTAAGTAATCTCCACTTAATAAGTGCACCGGCACAGGCAATTGACGAACCCGAACTTGGACACGTCGTAATCGTCCCATAAATGCCTGAAGCAAGCTGACAACGCCCTCTGGATAAATAATTGTAATATCTAAAACTCGGTAGAAATTTTCACCCATGCCTTGCATGACTGCAGAAAGCCCACCGACTTTTGGCACTAATAAATTTTCATAGGGTGATTTCTGAGCCTCGTGCTTTGCTTTCGTAAACCGAGTTCCTTCCAAAAAACTGAGGATGGAAACAGAAGACTGTCGAAATTTTAAACCTGTTTGCTTTGCCGTTTCAAAATCTTCGCGGCGTTTTTCGGGGTTCTTTCGAAGTTCTTTCAGGCTGTATCTTTTCATAAATGGAAAATCCAAAGCCCACCAAGCGCCGCCCAACAAGGGCACATAGATCAATTCTTTTTTTAAAAAAAATCGGATAAAAGGAATTCTGTGATTTAAAAAATATTGAAGAATCACGATATCCATCCAGGATTGATGATTCACCAAAATTAAATAAGAGCGATCTATCGACAGGCCATCCAGCCCTTGAATGTCCCATTGAATATTTTGAGTCACATCCAAATTGATATTATTGACTGAAATCCAAGTCTCGCCAATTCCCACCATGCAACGATTGAAAAACTTCTTTAATAAACCAGCTGGCGAAATGGTTTTCAAAAACAAAAAAGGATAAAGAAGCATCGTACAAATCAATGTATTCAAACCAAAAATAAAAAGTGAAAGGACTCCCTTAACATAATTAAAGATCAGCATGCGAATAAATTTGCCCGTGAGGTCGATTAAAGCCAAGTCCTTTTTTTTGACGTAAATCTAGACCGGCTTTCAGTAGGGTTTTAGGCTTTTCTCGACGAGGTCCAGCACGAAAAAATCATATCCTTAGGGGACACCACCCCAATTCAGGAGATTGATTTGAAGAACCCCTTAAAAAATTTATTCGTCCTTGCTGCAATTTTATTTTTCTCGTTTCGCGCCCTTGCCAACGACATCAAAGATTGGAACTTTTTAGTTTTTCTCAATGGCATCAACAGTCTTGATTCCTATGGCCAGCTTAATATTAATCAAATGGAACAAATTGGCTCTAACGACAAAATGAATATTATCGTCCAATGGGGCTCGCTAGCCCGCCCCGGTGTTCAGCGCCTGTTGATCAAAAAAGATCATGATTCTTCAGAGGTCACGTCTCCGGTTGTGCAAGAAATGGGCGCCGTGGATATGGGCGATTGGCATCAATTGGTGGACTTTGCAACTTGGGCCCAAAATCAATATCCTGCCAAACATACCTTTATCGTCGTTTGGAATCACGGCAATGGCTGGCACCGCCCCAACTTTGTGATCAAAGATATTTCATTTGATGATCGCACTGGAAACTCCATTAAAACTGAAGAACTTGGACAAGCAATGCAAGAGATTGCAAGCCAGCTTGGTCACAAAGTCGATATCTATGCTTCTGACGCTTGCTTGATGGGTATGGTCGAGGTCGCAGATCAAATGAAAGCTTCGGTTAATTATTTCATCGGGTCCCAAGACCTAGAACCCGGTGCCGGTTGGCCCTACAATACTTTTTTGCAAAAATGGCAATCTCAGCCAAGTGCAACGCCGCTCGAGATTTCTAAAATTCTTTCCATTGAATACAAGACAGCTTATACAGGCGGCCTGTACGGTCACGATGCCGCAACGATGTCAGTTTTTGATTTAAACTTCATGGATGATTACCATCAAGCCATCAAAAATTTCACCACTGAAATGGTGCAAATGTCGTCAGCTAAAAAAACAGCGGTCGTCAAAGCTCTTCAAGAATCTAAGTATTTTGCGATGACTGACTACCGGGACATGATGGACTTTACAAATAAGTTAATGGCTTCGTCATTGATCAAAAAATCCGGCGAAGATCTAAGAGCAGCCCACAATAAATTGGTGATTGCTAATGATCAAAACCAAGACAATATGACCCATGGTCTTTCGATTTGGCTGCCCAGCAGCCTGTCCGAATACGAACGCTATTCCGAACGCTATGAAAATTTAGAGTTTAATCAAAAGACCCAATGGAAAAACTTCTTGGGCCAACTTTATTAAATTCCAAGCTTTGAAGGACATTTTTACTGAATCGGATGGCTGATGCCCTTCGGAATTTCTTCCGCCGTTTCATGTAAAAGATCGGCCCGCGTATTCCCTCTTTCTGAGGGGGATAGCAAGGGGTCGTCATCTCGAGTGTATTCATTAATATACTCTTCAGTGGCTGATATGACCCCTGATTGTGGTTGATGCACCAGCGGCTTTCCGTCCACTGTCGTTTCATTATTAGGTTTATTGTCTTGTTGTCCCATCATTTCTCCCGACTTTGCCATTAAGGTTTTAGTAAAATTTTTAGGCTGCAAATGGCAAGCCCGGGCATTTTAGTGATGTTGAGACCCTTAAGGACCCTGTTATGAAGCAAGAAAGCCTCACAAATGGCCCCCTCGGGCCAACCCATCTTATGAAATTTTACAAATCTGCGGGTCAAATTTGATGATTTCGCCACTTTTTTCAAAGATGTGCTATTTTCTTCGGCAACCTAAGAAATGAGATCTCCGTGAAAACTTTTGATGAACTATCGTTAAGTCCCGCTGTTGCTAAGGCAATTACAGAAATGGGATACACCACACCAAGTCCGATTCAAGCTCAAGCATTACCGATTCTTCTCGGAGCTCCCACGGATTTCATTGGTTTGGCAGCTACGGGCACTGGTAAAACAGCCGCCTTTTCAATTCCCATGCTCGAGCAAATTGATGCTTCGATCAAGGCCGTGCAAACATTAATTCTTTGCCCCACTCGCGAGCTTGCATTGCAAGTGGCCGGTCAAATTAATATGCTGGGTAAACACAAAGGCATTCGGGCTTTGCCGGTTTATGGTGGCGCTAGCTACAGCGAACAATTGCAAGGTATGAAGTCTGGCATGCAAGTTGTTGTTGGAACTCCGGGTCGCGTTGTTGATCATATTGAACGCGGCACTCTTAAATTAGGAAATCTGAAACAACTGATATTAGATGAAGCCGATGAGATGATTTCAATGGGCTTTAAAGACGAACTTGATAAAATTTTAAGTTCTGTTGATCGTGAACAAGCTCGTATCTGGTTATTTTCTGCAACCATGAGCTCTGATGTTCGCCGCGTGGCTGATAAATATTTGACCAATCCGCAGCAAGTTCAATCGAACAAAAAAGAAATGTTATCAGCGACGGTTGATCAACTTTATTATGTCACTCGTGAATCCAATAAGCCTGAAATTCTTTGTAAATTGATCGAAGCGGCAGAAGATTTTTACGGAGTTATTTTTTGTCAGACTAAATCTTTGGTCGCTGATTTAAGTCAGTACTTGATTGATCGCGGTTACAAGGTGGACTGTTTACATGGCGATAAAGATCAGCGTTCCCGTGAAAAGACCATGCAGTCTTTCCGCGATCGCAAAGTCACAGTCCTTATTTGTACAGACGTGGCTTCACGCGGTCTTGATGTGAAAGATATCACTCATGTGATCAACTATTCGCTACCCCGTGAACTCGACAGCTACGTTCACCGGATTGGTCGAACAGCTCGAAGTGGAAAAACGGGAATTGCCATGAGCTTAGTGACGCCAAGTCATATGGGTATTTTACGCCGAATTGAAACAATGACAAAAACCCGTATGCGCGAGGGCGTGATTCCAAGTCGTCGTGATATTGGAACTAAAAAAATCTCTTCAATGCTGGCTAAATTCGTTGGCGAAAAATCGGGAGTTCGCGCCGTCGAAGTCATGGACACTTCTTGGAAAGAGGCTTTGGGCCAAATGACAGGCGAAGAAGTCGCGGGTCGATTTTTAGCCATGATGAATCCTGATATTTTTTCTGAAGCTGAGCGTTTTGATATGCCAGGTCCTCGTATGAGTGCTGATGGTGATCGTGAATCAGGACCTCGTCGATACGACCGTGGTGGCAGTGACCGTCGCAGTAGTGGACCTTCGAACCGTCGTGGAAGCGATGAGCGAAGTTCTTCTCGTCCAACACGCAGAGCTTCGGGTGACAGTGACTCGCGCCCGACACGAAGACCCTCTCCGGTTGATGGAGCTGAAAGCAGCCGTCCAACACGAAGACCTTCTTCAGAGGGCGATACTCGTCCCGCACGCAGGGCTTCTAGTGAAGAATCAACAAGACCTTCTCGCGCGCCAAGTGCTGAAAGATCAGAGCGGCCTTTTCGTGCCCGCACCGAGCGATCTGTGAGTGTTGGATCAGAGCGCGCACCGGCAGAGGGTGGACAACGTCCTCCTCGGGGTGTGACTTTTGGTCGTATGCCGAAGCGGTTTACTGAAAATAGCACGAACCCGCACGCGCGCAGCACGTTCCGTGATCGCACTCCGAACCGCGCCACTGAATAGTTTTTTTAATAATTTAATTAACTAAATTTCGACAAGCCTTTTGGTAGTAACGAACCAAGGCTTCGTCGATTCTTTTATTTTCACCCTCATCGACGATAAAGACTCCGACGGCTTTTGTTAAATAAGGTGTGTGATAGAAAGCACCCATCACACTGCCGCCTTCGAATTGTTGAATTTGAGGATCATACGCAAAAGCATTTTCGCGGTCTGGAAAATTCGCATCAAAAACATGAAAAATATATTTTCCGTCACTAGCGATTTCATACCGCTTAGGAATCACCACATGTTGAACCGTACGATCCGCCCGCAAAACCAAAAGATTCAGACGGTGCTGATCGATCGCTTTAATGATCTGTTCGAAACTTTGCTGGTTTTCAGTTGTCGATCTTTCCCAATTTCCTAAAAACATTGGCAGATTTTTTGTGCGGTGAAAGTGGTAAATCTGAAAAATTTCGATCTCGTTTCTAAAATTTCTTGGGATCCCCAGGATTCCGGACTCAGAAAATCCCTTTTGCAAAGACGAATATAAGCTTGAGCCTTCTGAAAAATTTCGATCCGTTGAAAAAACAGTGTATTGACGAAGTGGTCTTTCTTGTAAAATAGGGTTTGGAAATCGGGCTGCTTCTTCTGGGCTTGAACCGCGGAACATATCCAAAACCCCGCGCAGCTTAGCTTCGCTCATGTCTGCAGCAGGATCTAGCCGCGAAAGCATAAATACTAATCTTTGCGAATGGGCCAGGCTCCAGCAATTCGCAAGATATCCCGTCGCCCAGTTGGCATCAGGAATCTGAGCTTGAATCGAATAGGCGTCCTCGCGAATTTTAGAATAAATGCCTGCGACCGAAATATTTTTGCAATCAAGATCTTGAACCAATCGATCACTGATCTGACTTGATATATTTTGCGCCTGAACAAATGAGGTTTGAAAAAGGAATAAAAAGAACGCTAGCGACAATGTCAATAAATGCACTGGAACCCCCGATCCTTAGTTCATCTTAGAATTTAGGGTTTGCCAATCCTGCGGTGCAAGCAAGACTATTTACCAGCGCAAGATTCGGAGTCCTAGAACGGCTCCTAACAGACTTATCGCCAGAACTGCGCCCACGTGATACGCTAAAATATGAACCGGGCTTGGGGATTGACAGATCACCTGTAAAACCAGAGTTCCCATCATCGTTGCACTGGTGGCTGCCATGATTCCACTTCGCAAGGGATGCACCGAGGCTCCCCGTCTTAAAATAAAGAATAAAACAGCCAAAGGAACAAGGGCCATTTGAAGGATCTCGTAACTGCAAGCCAGTCCTTCGGAAAAATGAGCTGATTGCGTATCAGCCATGTCCGCACGGGTCGCTCGTAAGATTAATAAAATAATCCAGCCGCTAAAGAGAAACCCCGTCAAAAACATTAATTTAGAATTTTTAAATCCCGGCACTGATTGTTTGAAAGTCAAATAAGGCACTAAACCAAATAATAATCCTAACAAAATTGTTTCCTGTAAAAAAGCCAGATCAAAATTTTTCGTCAAATTCGGCGACTGCGTTTGCCATAAAAAAAATCTCAAAATCATCACGGTCATCGGTGCCAAGCACCACAACAGCCAGCTTTTGACAGGCACAAAAGCCACCGTGGGCTTAGCCTCTTTACTGAGTTGTAAAATCAGTTGTTCAGTCTTCATGGGACGGCACCTTGAAAATTTCTTTTAATTTACTCATCGCTCGGTGAACACCGACTTTAACGGCAGACTCTGACAAATTCATCTCTAGGGCAACTTCCTTGATGGATTTTTCATTCAGCTTAACTAAAGTCAGAAGCTCACGTTCACGATCGTTGAGCTGCAAAAATCCCCACTGCAAAGTTTCGTTGGTTTCTTTGCTGTCAGCGGCCGAGTATGGATCTGCAAGGTCAGGAATATTTTCAAGATTCGTTGTAAATCGGTGCCGGCGAATTGCATCGACCATTTTATAGTTGGCAATTGCAAATATCCACGGCTCTAAAGCTTGGGAAGGATCGTAAGTTCCTTTTTTTAAGTGCACTGCCATTAAGACCTCCTGGACAATATCTTCGACGTCGATCTGTTGACTTAAACGCCAGCGATGCAGTCGTCCTCGAGCGAAGCTGCGCACTAGGACCGAGATAATTTCTAAAAGCTTTGCGTAAGCTAATTCATCGCCCGATTGGACTTGAATCATCAGCTGACGCGGATCCGTGATCTTTGACATGAAGAAACGATAACTTTAACAGCGCTTCTTAGTCTATCAATTAGTGATCACTTTTTCCCCAGATCGAAGTCAAGTATCGATCCCGACCTGATCGAGAGCGATAAAAATTGTATCTGACGGGATTTTTTTTGTAATAAGACTGATGATAATCTTCGGCTTTATAGAAGGGCCCTGCCGACACGATCTGAGACACAATCGGCTTTTTAAAAGTTCCTTTTTTTTCCCAAGCCGCTTTCGAAGCTTCCGCTAATTTCTTTTGATCCTCGTTCTGATAAAAAATGGCGGTCCGGTAAGAGTCCCCGACATCAACGAACTGCGCGTCCACCGTCGTAGGATCAATTTGGTGCCAGTAAACATCTAGAATTTTCTCGTAGGATATTTTTTTAGGATCGAAAAGAACTTCAACGGCTTCCGCATGACCTGTATTTTCATGAGAGACTTGCTCGTAAGTCGGATTGGCAACGCGTCCTCCCGTATATCCCACCGCCGTCGAAATCACACCCGGCAGCTGATCGAAGGGGGCTTGCATACACCAAAAGCAACCTCCCGCAAACACGGCTTTCTGAGAAGCCGAACCGGCCGGTTCAGCCGACGCTGATCCATTAATTAAGAGAACTGTTAAGAATCCCAATAAGACTGATTTAATTTGAGACATAGACACCTCGCATGATTTAAGTTCGTTAAAAATTAGGAAAGGTTACAATTTATTTTTTTGTAACCTTATACTCAAAACTTACGAACACCAGGTTCAATGGAGGTTGTATGCGTAAATTGTGGATTCTTTCTTTGGGCTTTTGGTTGTTTCAGTCTGGAACGCTGTTGGCTCAGCCTTTGAATGTTGAATTTCCAAGCAGTCCGAATGTCTGGATTAATTCACCGCCTCTTCAATTGAAGGACCTCAAGGGCAAAGTTACCTTGATCGAATTTTGGACTTTTGACTGCTATAACTGCAAGAATGTCATCCCACATATTAAAGGATGGCATCAGCAATTTCCGGCCTCGCAATTTCGCGTGATTGGAATTCATACACCGGAAACAGCTCATGAAAAAGAAACGGCCAACGTTCAGGCCGCCGTTAAAAGCTTGGGAATTCAATATCCCGTAGTGCTAGACAGTGACTCGGCACTTTGGAAAAGCTACCATCAAAATTATTGGCCCTTTATTTATTTGATCGATAAAAAAGGCGAAATTAGATACACCCATGCTGGCGAGGGTGCTTACGCCGAGACCGAGGCCATGATCAAAAAACTGATCGCCGAGCCTGAAGGTAAGGAAACCATGAAGGAAACTGTGAAAGAAGCTTTTGTAAAACCCAGCGAAGCGGAATTGAAGAAAAAACTGACGCCCGAACAGTTTGATGTGACCCAAAAAGAAGGCACCGAAAGACCATTTAAAAATGAATATTGGGACAATCATGAGGCCGGCATTTATGTTGATGTTGTGTCAGGAGAACCCTTGTTTTCTTCGATTGATAAATATGAATCTGGCACTGGCTGGCCCAGCTTTAGTCGTCCCATTGAAAAACAAAATATTGTTCTGAAAAAAGATCGTCGTGTTTTCCTGGGAGATCGCACTGAAGTTCGTTCGAAATTAGGGGATTCGCACTTAGGGCATGTTTTTCCCGACGGGCCAGAACCAACCGGCGAGCGTTATTGCATGAATTCAGCATCCATGAAGTTTATTAAAGCCGCGGATTTAGAAAAAGCTGGCTATGGGCAGTATTCACATTTATTTAAGAAGTAAAAACTGCACGACTTGAAAGGGTCTGTGGATTTTACTCAGATCTTTTTTCTACCAATGACATCGATGAAGTGCCAATTTTTAGGTCCACTCAAAGCTGTAGGACCTACCTTTTGGACTTCGTCGTAGTGGAGAATATCGAAATTCAAAAGATATCGCTTGAGCGTTTCTGTGCTGACGCCAGTTGAATGGCCTGATTGGACCCACTCATCGTTCAAACCAAAAAAACTTCCCGCAAAAATACCATGTGGTTTCACGGCACTTTGAATTAAGGTCCACAATCGATCAAAATGATCAACATGGCAGAAGGGTAACGAGTGGTACGAGTAAATGAATTCGGCAGCAGGAACATCAGATAAATCTTCGAAACTACTGCAAACAGTTTTTAATTTCTGAGCTAACTGGGGGCCAGCTAGTTCAAGGGTAGCAGATATTGAAGTTGGCTCCCGATCCATCGCAATGACATTCCAACCACGCGACAACAGATCAACTGACTCTATACCAGCCCCACATCCAAGATCTATGGCCGTAAACTCACCTGATTGAGCCATCGAGATAAGCTCAATCGCCTTAGCATAAAGAGGCCTAACAGCCCGGCCTTTATTTTTTTCAAAGTATTGTTCCCAAGACATTGCTAAACATTTATCAAACGAAACGTTAACAAACAAGCCTAGGAAGTTTCTGGAATTTTTATGACTCAACTTTATGCTTTTCGAAATCGGGTAAATGAGGCTCCCTTGCGGTTATTCCTTGCGTTATTTTATTTATTCTTAATTTTTTTTAAAATACTTCTTGCAGGTGATTTTCGAGTCGCACAATCAAATTATATTCAGAGATAATAAACTTTCCGATCCCTGCGACATTCGTAAAAAATAATCTTGAGGCAAGCCAATCATGGGCCTCATAAGTGGCAAATTCCAGACATCTATGAAAGCAAATTGACTCCAAGAAAATCTAAAATTGCATTTAAAAATTCCATGATATGGTCCTTTCAGTTTTTTAAAAGGAGACAAAATGGAATTAACTTTTACTGCTCTGAATTCGAATTCAGTTCTATCTCAAGATGATACCTGTAATCTGAAATATATTTCTAACGATGACCTTCTGTTCAGAACCGAAAATCTTGTTCAGACTGAACGTAAGATTATGCACCTCGTGTTATCCCACATTCTAGAAATTATGAGTCGTAAGCTTTATGCCGAGCTTGGCTTTGATAGTATGTATACCATGATGATTAAAAAATATGGCTATTCAGAAGCTTCTGCTATTCGAAGAATTGATGCCGCTAAGCGGGCTCCGCTACGGAGTTTGAAACTCCAAAAGCGCAGAAGACACCCCTAGCAGCACCCAAAGGAAAGCGTGCGCCAATCTCGGTTCACCTGAAAAGACAACTCTACGCCGAAGCGCAAGGTTGCTGCCAATATCAAAGCCCTGATGGAAGCAGATGCAGATCTCAGTTTCAAGTTCAGATTGATCACGTGACACCTGTGGCTTGGGGAGGGTCGAGTTTGCCTGATAACTTACGTTTACTTTGTCGCACGCATAATTTATTAGCCGCACGGGAGTTGGCGTTGAATTAAGGGGATTGGACATAAATTGGTTACGCAGAACAGGATCAAGGTCCTTCGGAAAGAACTTTTCCTTGGACCGTCATATAGACTTGGTAGCCGCCGGCCGTTGTGGTCTTCAGTTGCTGACCCATTGTTCCCAAGGAGTAGTTC
The DNA here is from genome assembly GCA_043779385.1 of Pseudobdellovibrionaceae bacterium. Taxonomy (GTDB): domain Bacteria; phylum Bdellovibrionota; class Bdellovibrionia; order Bdellovibrionales; family Bdellovibrionaceae; genus JAYWDA01. The sequence continues at coordinate 22,697 of JAYWEU010000297.1, read as the reverse complement.
ACCTTGTAGGCGCCGCCTGTGACTAAGTTATTTCGGGCTCCTGAATTGAACTCGGCCCCTGTTAATTTTTCTGAAGTGACTTTGGCTATCAAGGAAGCCGGATTGATTTCATCGATGGCGGCTGTGATGTTACAGCCAGACAAAAAAGCTAATGAAATGGCAAGAAGTAGGTATTTCATAGTGTCTAATTCATCGGCTTTTAAACCTAAAACTTGAGGTTTTGGGGCTAAGACCCCTAGGCTCAAAATAAAATGTCTCAATATTAGATTTTGACCCCTTGGGCCCAAGTGTCCTATTATTCTTTTCCACCACCTTCTTTTGAGGATTTTTTAAATGGCAAAAAAAGATTTATTTGGCGATGAAGTCAGCACCCCAGAAAATGACTTTGGCTCTTTATTTGAACAAAGCCAGCGCGGTACAAAATTAAAACAAGGGGACTCATTTAAGGGTGAAATCCTGACGATCAATAAAGAATTTGTTTATGTGTCGACGGGCTCGGCGGTGGATGGGCACCTGCCGATTCGCGAAATTTGGGACGAGAATAAAAATCCGAAATTTAAAGTCGGCGACGCACTTGAAGTTGTTGTCTTGAAAGTTCGCGAGGGCGAGGTTTTACTGCGTTATAAATTAGCCAGATCAGGGGCTCAGGATGTTGAAAACCTAGAAGATGCTTTTGATATGGAGATTCCGGTTGAAGGAAAAGTTTTGGAGCTTGTTAAAGGCGGCTTCCGAATTGGGATTGGCGTTGAGAAAGCTTTTTGCCCTCTAAGCCAAATTGAACTTCGCTCCCCCACCGAACCGGCTGCTTATGTCGGCCGTAAACTAGAATTTATTGTTACTGCCTACGAAAATAACGGTCGAAATATTGTTGTCTCAAGAAGGCGACTTCTGGAACAAGGAATGGCAGAAATTGAAGGTCAGATGCTTGAAAAAGCTCGGGTGGGAGATCTGTTCGAAGGAACCGTCACTCGTATGGAAAAATTTGGCGCTTTCGTCAAACTAGAAAATGAGCTTGAAGGACTTATTCCTGTATCTGAACTTTCCTGGTCCCGTGGAATTAAAACAGAGGACTCGGTTCATACCGGAATGAAAGTCAGTGTGAAACTTTTAAAAATTGAAGAGCTGGACGGTCGCTTACGAATGTCTTTTTCGCTCAAACAAGGCGGTGGAGAAAGCGACCCTTGGCTAAGTGTTTTACAAAATTATCCATTGGGAAAAGTTTTTGAAGGTGTTGTCGAGAAGAAGGAAGTTTACGGTTTATTCGTCAATCTTGGGCCTGGCGTGACAGGACTTTTACCAAAATTAAAATGGCGTGATTCCACTGATGTCGCGCAATATGAGAATAAGAAAAAGGGCGACAAGATATTTGTGCAAATTGATGAACTGCGGGCCGATGAGAGAAAAATTTCTTTAGGGCTCCCCGGCGAATTGCATGATGACTCGTGGAAATCCCATTCCAGTGAATCAAAGTTTGGCACGTTGGGTGATTTGTTAAAAGATTTTAAAAAGAAGTAGGTCTTATGGTTGAAATGAAAGTGATTTATAGCGGCGGACTTCATTGTGATTTGGAACATGGTCCTTCGAAAAATCGAATCCAGACGGACGCGCCGAAAGATAATATGGGTCGCGGGGAAGCTTTTTCACCCACGGACCTTGTGGGCGCGGCCCTTGCTTCTTGTGTTCTTACGACCATCGCCATATCTGCTGAGCGTGAAGGAATTGTATTGAGCGGCAGTGAAGCCAAAGTTTTAAAAGAAATGATCACAACACCGGTTCGAAAAATTGGTCGCTTTATTTTGGAATTAAAATTACCAAAAAATTTAGACGAAACTCACCGGCATAAATTTGAACATATTGCCCACACCTGCCCTGTCCATCGTAGCCTTCACCCTGATGTCAAAATCGAGATGACGTTTATTTACTGTCTTTAAACCTAACAAATATTCTTCTTTATCACTTCTTGTCTCAAATTAAGAATTTAAGAGGTCCCGTCAGGGGTTTTTACTGCATTGATTAAAATATACGATAGCCTGGAGTGTATCGGGGGAATTAGTGAAAACCAAGGCCGCAAGGTCAGGATATATTTTAATAGCTATGCTGACCCTGATCCTTTTTTTTCAAAACTGTGGGAAAAACTCTTTTGAGGTGAACTCCAATTTAGCACTTAATAGTGTTTCCCTCTCCTCGACTGTGCTGCCCAGTTCGGGCGTTCCAGCTCTACCGGTCGATCTTGGAAAACTGATCACAGACAGTGTTTTTGCTCCGACAAGTTTTTGGTACACGCCGATTCCCATCGATGCTCCTGTTCATGCGAATTCTGCAAATATGGTTCAAGATTTTATTCAACAAAGGAACACCTACTATAATTCAGTGGGAATTAACACGACCTCTTATTCGAGCCCCATATTTTATGTGGACGCCAATGCTCCGACCGTGAAGGTCACTCCGTGGGATTGCCAAAATAAGGGTTATCTGGATGCGACTTTATCAACGATGTGGGCTCAGGTCCCGATCCCTGCAAATGCGCAAGCCTCTGCTGGGTCCGATATGGAAATGAGCGTGTACCAACCCTCGACCGATACTTTATGGGAATTCTGGAAGATGCGAAAAAATACTTCTGGTGATTGGGAGGGCTGCTGGGGTGGACGGTTGCAAAATGTTTCTAAAGCCCAAGGACAATTTACAGGATCTTATGGCACAACAGCAACAAGCCTTTCATTTATTGGCGGGCAAATCACCGCAGAAGAATTACGACGCGGAGAAATTCGGCATGCCATCGGCGTCGCCATGGTGAACACAACGTCCGCAAGTCTGTACTCATGGCCCGCGCATCGCTCTGATGGAAACGGAGCCGGAACCATCCCTGAGGGACTCAGATTTCGTCTAGATCCAAGTTTGGATATTGATTCTTTGAATATTCATCCCATCGCTAAAATTATCGCAAAAGCTGGGCAAAAATACGGATTTGTTGTTTGGGACCGGGCTGGTGCAGTTTCTATCAGAATGCAAAATGCGATTTCCTACACATCATTGGGAGAAATAAATCCGTATCCGGCGCTGTTTAATGGAACTCTTAGTTATGCAATACTTAATGGGGTTCCATGGGATCGTCTGCAGTTTCTTCCTTTGAATTATGGGAAGCCCTGATTCTCGGGGCTTATTCGCTGGGCCTATTTCCTAACGAAGGCCCTCGATGAAATTTTGCGCGTCCTTAATTTCACTGGGCGTCGGTGCTTTTGCAAATCGGAAAACAAAACCAAAGACTTTCGCATGCAGAACTTTGACAAAAAGGTGGCGTTCTTTAATAAGAGCTTGTGGGTCAGGATCGGTCATCACTAGGCTACAAAAATGCCCGGCTGATATTGATGGAATTATTTCTGATCTTGTTTTTTTCAAAGTGATTTCTTTTTCAGGTCCAAAAATGCGAGTGGCCACTTTCAAGCAAAGTGGGCCGTCACTTCTTAAAGCTGCAAAATTTTTAAATTGATACAAATCAATTTGTTTAGAGGGGCTGGCGGCTGACTGTAAGCGCCAGATGACGCCGATAAACTCATCGACTTTATCCAAAGCTAATAGGTTATTTTCTTCGCGACTGACAAATTTAATTTCTTCCTTTGCAGTGACGGGAGATTCAATTGCATGCGCGACCCCCACCAGCCAAAAAAATCCAAGGATAAGAAGCTTTATTGGAATCATCATTTGCTTCCCAACCCCGAGGGCCCTGATGAACTTGCGGCAGGCACTGAAGCGGACCCTCTTTTTTCATCGATAGCATTCGAGACTCTGATAAAGTCGTCGAGACTTCCCCGTTTAAATTGATGTCCTTCGACTTTGATTTGGTCTTGATTTTCTTCGGTCTTAATTCGGCGACCATTTTCTAAAACCAATTCAAATTTTTGCCCCATTTTACAAACTTTTTTAATGTAGCAATCGGTTTGGTAATCTAAACCCGGAGCTTTGACATTGGAAATGGCTTTAATATGATCTTCTCCATTCGCAGGATCTTTGACTTTTAAAACCTCAATCGCTCCGCCATATCCGAACAAACCTTTGATGGTTAAATACAGAGGCAGCGTTAAAAAAGATTTAGGAAAATTTTCTTTTTGCTCATTCATTTGACTGATTTCAGTACAGGTCTGCAATGGCCCACCGGCCTGCGCCTTTAAAAGGCTCAGCAAAATAAAAAGGAAAATAGAAACCTTTACATTGGGCATGTCTCATTATCCCTTATTTTAAGCTTTTTGGCGTCGGATATTGCAGGCAATCCATAAAGTCCCTCTGAAGGACTAGAACCCTTTGACAGAAGGCTGTAAAACTCAGTAAATCCAAGCCCATGAATCTGCATTACCAACCTGGATTTATTTCACCACTTCGGAAACAAAGGATTCTTACTGAATTAAAGTCTGTTTATCCCATTTGGGAAGAGAGGTTTTCCGCAAACAACTCTCCTCCCCCTGGACAGACTCAGCGACGCCTGTTGCGCCCGGTTTACTGGCTGGGGAACTGGCAATTTGCCTGTTTAAATTATTATCATCCACCGAAGGGGATCGAGTTTCGTTGTGTTGAAGCAGAAACTTTTCCTGATGAAATTCAACACATGGTTCACGAGATTGAAAATTTTGTTCGTCAGCATTTTGAACCACGGGATGTTCCACGGAATTGGGAACTCAACACCTGTCTGATTAATTATTATGGCTCGCACATTGATGAAAATGGAAAGCGCGAAGATGTCGCCCGCGTAGGTGAACACAAAGATTTTGAACCAGGCCCGGTGGCCTCTGTATCATTTGGCGACCGCGCCCTTTTTCAATTTGTGCGCAGTGGCCATCGCGGGGCCAATAGCCAGGTTGTTCTTCAACAGTGGTTGGACGACTCTTCATTGCAAATATTTGGTGGGGATAAATTTAAAAAACAACTTTTTCACCGGGTTCAACGGGTCGATCGCAAACGCACAGAAATTTTTGATTTAAATACGCCTGAATTTGAAACTCGGAGATTAAATTTTACTTTTCGTTATGTTCCGCGCGAACATATTCAAAAACTTCATCGGTTTCCGAAAGCTCAGCAAGAAGACGTTAAACCTTATATTCAAAGGCTTGCAATGAAGTCCGAATATTTTAACGATGTCTTACTTCAGATGCAGTCTTAAGATGGTGATATCGTCATCAAAGTGGCTTTTGCCAGCGGCCGCTTGCAAGCCCTTCAAGAGGCTGTCTTCCCACCCCTGATGGGGCGCTTGGTTTAAAAGTTTGGCGAATTTTCTTTCGTTAAAATCATCACTCTGGCCTGTATTGTTTAATTCAAAGGCTCCGTCAGTGAAGCAATAAATTGAATCTTCTGGTTGAAGCTGCACTGATTGGCTCGTAAATACATAATCCAAATTAAAGGATTCTGCGAAAATTAAGGGCCCTGGGGTGATTGAAATCGGTTGGCTGACACCGGCTCGAGTTAAAATAGGTGCCGGAGCATTACTTGCGCAAACTTCTAATATCTTTGAGTTTAGATCAAGTCGATAAGTTTGCAGGCCAACGGCGTAGGTTAATTTATAATCGACAAATCGCCGACAAAAATCTTTGATCAAAAAATCTAAGGCCAAGGGAACTGGGCTGCTGGACATGATCTCTTGAAAAATACCCTTAATTAAATAGGTCACTTGCGCCGAAGCTGTTCCATGACTAGTGACATCCGCGAGATAAAAGTAAACCCATTGACCTTGCCTGTAGACATCAAAGAAATCTCCGGAAAGATCTTCCGAGGGGTGATAAAAGACATCCATTAAAACATTTTCAAACTCTTGATGCAGCGGAGGCATCAGAGACTGTTGAATCTCGCGGGCGGCTTTAATGCCTTCCCCTAAATTATTTAACATTGTTTGAACGGTTCGATTTAAATCTTTAAGTTTGCCGTTGGTGTTATTTAGCTCATCGGATGAAATGGAGAGACTGCGGTTGGCCATTGCCAGCATTTTATCCGCTTGATCATAAGCCGCTTGAACCGTTTCAGTGAAAGCTTGAAAGCCTTCGATAAATTGAACCATTTTTTCTTGATCGGGCGTTAACGAAGGAAGCGATCGCAAATGTGTGATCGCTTCCAAAAGCTCTTGATCAAAGTCTGCGTTGCCAAAAGATTTTTTAAATTGGCGCTGCAGTTTTTTTGAAACGGACATCTAATCCCTGAAAACTGTGATTGTCATCGTCTGGTTATGAAGTCGACAATCCGTGATAACCCCTGCTGACGGGCAGATTTCACCATTAGAATAAAATCCAGTCACCGGGGCCCCTTTTAAGGACGCTCTGACTGTTTCCACTTCTTCTTCAATATCTTCTTCGCCGACAACCAGTTTACGTCCAACACAGCTAACCAGAATTCCTAATGAGTCGGCAGCATCAAGGGAAAGGATTCCCTTTCCTGCTAGGTCTGCGGCCAGCCCCGCCCCTTTCACAAGATCTGTCGTTTGGGCATGCATCAATCGGACATTTCCATCTTGTGGAACGTCCCCAGCTAAAATAAGGCTGCCATTTTTTTCGTCGATTCCTAAAATTGTTCGGATCAGATCTGATTTGTCTTCGCCATGCTCAAGAACTGATAATGGAAAATGCAAGGCTGATCCTGGCAAATCTTTAGCGAACTCGCCCAAATAATTCTTGTAAACGGTCAAAGCGGAAACACCGTCGATTTCATATAAAATATTTCCCACAACGCGAGTCACTTTACGACTAGGTCCAAAAGCTTGCCAGCCTCCGACAGAACCAAATGAAACTTTAATGGCATCGCCGTAAAAACCAATCGCAGCACAACCTTCGGTCATGACTGTATCATTCAGCATCACGAACGTTTTTGTGAAACGGCCATTATCACCGGCAAGGCCGCCAGTAATAATGACTTTATTTCCTACTTTTTTTTGCATTCCTTGAATCATTGCACTGCCATTAAGATTTGTTCCTTGTGCAAGAATAAATATTGCCGTCAAATCTGGGGCTGCCAAACTTGTAGCCAAGCGGTGACCCATGGCCTCTGAATCTTCAATGCCTTTTGAGGCTTCTGATGCTAACTTAATCTTTGGATTTTTAAAGGTCGCTGCCGTTAAAACTAAACTTCCCGATGTGATTCCATCATTGACAATTTCACCGGCCGTGGAACAACCAATCACATTGGCGTTTGGAAATTCAGCTTTTAATTTCTTAGCAAAGCCCGGATCTTCAAAAAAATTACAGTCGGCAAAAGCAAAAATGATCTGAGGATTATTTTTATTCAAAGGCTGCAATTTGGCCGAATTAAAATCGGCCGGCTTACGAATCACGATTTGTTCTGTTTTCATATATTGGACTCCTATAGATGTGTAGATAACAAGGCCATCTTCACCTTATCTTTGCGGATTAACAATTTTTTTTAACAATTCCAGTCTTAGGGATAGAGTCATCAAGGCAATTAGATTCGGCGCCGAATAATCAACATTTCTGCGACCACATAAATCACCATACTAGTCGGCAAACCAACCCCCTTGAGCAGAGCCCAGTGGGCCGTAGTCCAGAAAAAAGCCGACCAGACCGCCAGACCGGTGTGCGCCAAAAAAAATAAGCCTAAGCGAAAGGCAAAACCCTTCATTTTTGGATGAAGAAATTCGGGCATCACCTGACCCTGCTTTTCAGCCATTAAGACTAAGATATTTTTTTTTGCAAGAAGGGAACCCCATAGAAATAAAACAAAGAAACCTTCAAACAAAGCCGGTTGAAGTTTAAACCAAATTCCGTCTGACGAAACCAGCGAAAGACCTCCCAGACTCAAGATCATTAAATTACTGACCCAGGTGATGGTCGAAATTTTTTTTTGTGTGACGTATTCGTAAAGAACTTCGCCTAAGCCAAACACCATACCGGCAATAATTCCAGCCAGGGTTCCGTACTGATCTTCGATGACAGCAAACGCCACCAGGGGCAAAACCCCACCAAAAAAAAACGCCAGGGCCTGTGGTCTTTTCATTTTTAAAGCTTAGAATTTTTCCAGCTTGCCGCCAAGCTGGAAATTTTTTTGAAGGTCAGGATTTATACTTTTCGAAGGCCTGGCGAAGCAAGGTGGTAAATAAAAAGAACAATCATGGCTCCGATCACCGCCATGACGAAGCCCGCGGGCTCGCCTTGTCCGTAAAGTCCCATCGCCTGACCTAGCCAAGAACCTAACCAAGCGCCGACAATTCCAAGAATGGCCGTCAATACAAAGCCCATGGGATCACGTCCCGGCATTAAAAATCGTGCAATTAAACCGACGATCAAACCAATCACAAGTGTTGCAATGATAACCATATAATTTCTCCTTTTTTGAGGTGAGGTAATGACATTAATGGGTGTTAGGACGCAAAGGTGATGCCACAGCAACAACCCAACGAATTCAACGGAGCCGTTGAATTGCGCCAGCAAAAAGCCCCGAGGTGGAAAATTGTCCCTTTTTAAAAATTTAGAATGCAAAAAAACCTAAATGCGAGCCGTTCGATTTCGCAGCCAGTGATCGGCGATTGTGATTGCGGCCATGGCTTCAACGATAGCCACCGCACGGGGAAGGACACAGGGATCATGACGGCCCTTGCCTTCAATTTCAGTCGTTTCGCCCTTCTGAGTGACCGTCATTTGTTTTTTCATTAATGTCGCCACAGGCTTAAAGGCGACATTAAAATAAATTGGCATTCCGTTGCTGATACCGCCTTGGATTCCACCAGAATCATTTTTTGAAGTTTGAATTTGGTCCATTGATTTTATAAAAGGATCATTGTGCTCTGACCCTTTCATGCTAGCTCCTGAAAATCCTGAACCGTATTCAAAACCTTTGACGGCGTTAATGCTGAGCATGGCTTTCCCAAGATCGGCATGCAGACGATCAAAAACGGGCTCGCCCAATCCTGCTGGACAACCTTGAATGACGGCTGTCACAACCCCGCCAAGGGTGTCGCCTTCTTCGCGGACTCTTTCAATTAAAACTTGCATCGCAGCCGCCGTTTCTGGGTCGGGACAATGCACGGAATTTTGCCAGGTCATTTGCAAATTCAAATCGGTCCAAGATTTTTGCAATTTAATATTTCCAACTTGTGAAACGTAGCCTTGCACCGTGATTCCGAAATTTTTCAACAACAGTTGCGCGATAGCTCCCGCAAAGACCCTGGCCACAGTTTCGCGGGCGCTGGACCTTCCGCCGCCGCGATGATCCCGGCTTCCGTACTTTGCATCATAACTGAAATCGCTATGGGAAGGACGGTACTTGGTCACAAGCGCATTGTAATCTTGCGACCGCTGATCTTCGTTTCGAAAAAGAGCGGCCAAAGGGGCTCCTGTCGTTTTTCCTTCAAACACGCCGGAAATAATCTCAGGACAATCACTCTCTTTCCGCTGCGTCGTTAATAAACTTTGCGCCGGTTTTCTTTTGTCTAATTGTTGCTGAATAAATTCTAGATCGACAAATAACCCCGCAGGGCAGCCATCGATCACGGCGCCGATCACGGGTCCGTGGGACTCACCAAATGTTGTGACTCTAAAAAGATTGCCAAAACTATTTCCTGCCATCAAATTCCCCGATCACGAAGTCATCATCTGTAAAATATTAAAAAATTCTGGATAAGAAACCCCAACACAGTCAGCATTTTCAATCAGACTTTCGCCATCAGCTGTCAGTGCGGCAATGCTGAAGGCCATCGCAATTCGATGATCATCAAAGCTTTGCAAGGCAGCACCGCGAAGTTTTTGGGGCCCTTGAATCGAAAAACCATCTGGGCGCGCTTCAAGATGTCCACCCATCGATCGCAAATTCGTCGCTATCGCTTCGATGCGGTCGGTTTCTTTGACTCGTAACTCCTGGGCACCAAAAACTTCTGTCAGCCCTTCTGCTTGCGTCGCGAGGACAGCCAGTAAGGGCAACTCATCAATCAGAGATGGGATCTCGGTGGCTTCAATCCGGACTGCTTTTAAAGAGCCGCTGATGTCACGATGGCGCAATCTAAGTCGACCCACTGGTTCTGCCTTTTCATCGGTCACTTCCAATTCAATGGGGGCGCCCATTTTTTGAAGCACACGGACAAAACCTAAGCGTGAGGGATTTAAGGAAATCGGCTGCATTTCAACTTCTGCACCCGGAATAAGGCAAGCCCCGGCTAACCAAAAGGCCGCAGTGGAGGGATCACCGGGAACAAGAATTGTCGAAGGCTCAATTTTTTGTCCTCCAGAGATTTCAATTTCCGAGGCCGTTATTTTTATTTCTACACCTAACGATTGAAGCATTCGTTCAGTGTGATCACGACTATGAATCTGGCCGGTGATCCGTGTTTTACCTTCGCTGGTTAAGGCCGCTAAAATCAAAGCTGTTTTAATTTGGGCACTGGCAATTTTTAATTCATAATCGATGCCGTACAAGGGCGCTCCGTGAATTTTTAAAGGCGCAAAGTTTTCCTCTGTCAAAATCAGATCCGCACCCATTAAACGTAAAGGATCGGCAACTCTTTTCATGGGACGACGAATTAAGGATTTATCGCCAGTCAGTTCACTTGAAAAATTTTTTTGCCCTGCTAGAAGACCCATCAATAGCCGCAATGTCGTGCCAGAATTCCCACAATTTAAAGTTTGCCCAGGAGATCTGAGGCCAAAGAGACCGCGGCCAATGACCTCGGTGATATTATTTTTTTGAGTGATCTGTAGGCCCATCCTCTGAAGGCATTCAGCGGTCGCTTGAACATCGGCGCTATCAAGCAAGTCTTTTATCAAAGTACGGCCTTCTGATAAAGCACCGATGATTAAAGCTCGATGAGATATTGATTTGTCCCCTGGAACAAGGGGTTTGCCTGAAAACTGAGTGGTGGGTCGAACAATTCGATTTTTCATAGGGAACCGACTTCCTTTTTAGAAGGAAGCAGGCCAAGTCGTCAATTGAAGTAGTTCTTGCACGAGCTTTTCAAGACCCTGTGCATCTGTTAAATCAAAACGTTGAACTTCAGGAGAATCAACGTCTAAGACCCCCAGTAAACGATTTTGAAAAACTAAAGGAATGACAATTTCAGATTTTGACCGGGAATCACAAGCAATATGTCCGGGGAACTGATCCACATCATCAACCAGCATTGTCTGGCGATTTTGCGCGGCGGTTCCGCACACGCCGCGACCCAATGGAATCCTGAGGCAGGCGGGAAGACCCTGAAAGGGCCCCAAACGAAGCTCCCCCTCTTGCCAAAGATAAAATCCCACCCAATTGATCTTTGGCATATGTGCATTCAAGGCGGCGGCCGCATTGGCTAGATTGGTCAGCCAATATTTTTCATAAAGGCCCGTCAGCTCACCGCAAAGTTCTTTATAAAAAAGATCTTTTTTATCATAGGAAATCTTATTGAATTCGTGCATCACTTTGACCTTTGCGGTTAAAACATCAACATCAGCCCGGCCGCCAAACGAGCCCCTGAAAGATCGGCCTCCACCGCACCACTTCTGCCGATCAATTTTTGGCCACTGCGAATAGGCACACCGTTGATGGTTGATTGGTAATCACTGGTCGCGGTCAAAGTGCTTTTCATTATTTCGTAACCAAGTTCTACGAAAATGCCGAAAGTATTCGAGTAAAGATAACCTAAAGAAGCCCGCGCTCGATAACCCATCGGAGCGTCAGACCAAGTGATGTCTTCCGCATTTCCACCTGTCAATGTTTCGTGATATTCAAATTTGTTGGCCTTGCCGATGCCAAGTCCTGTTGTTAAAAGAAAATCTCCAAAAACAAAAGGCACATCATAAAATAAATAGGTCGCGGCATAATTGAAACTGTCTTTGACAGAAACACCCGTCGCTCCGATATCTGTATTTTTAAGATCCTGCCGAGCCGTAAAGTAATGAACCATCAGATGGCCGGGGCCAATGCGAACTCCGAGGCCAAAATCAGTTTGAGGCAATCGATCCAAAATTCCATCGGCCGCTGTCGTATTATTCCAAAGAAACTGTTTCCGGTAATTGGCAAGATCGACGGGATCGACGATGGCAACTCCGTAACTGCCTTGAATTCTGAAGAGGCTGTCGCCGCCGAAAGAGGATCCTGAAAAACTGCTGGTTGATTTTCTAGATCGAGTGCGACCTGCAGCCCAAGTCAAATGCGGAATCAGCATTATCAAAATGAGAATATATTTCATGAGATCTCCTCTAAAAGTTCTGTCCTTATTGTCACATCGATTCAGGCGTTCGGCAATTGTCCTTAGCCTAAAGGTCAGCTCAATCTGGCACAGTCGCATCGGTGACTTCGTTAAATTAACTTGTCTGCAAAGGTCCAGGTCTTGATCCGATGAATCAGGTAGAGGTGAAAACATGGGTGTTCCTAAACTTGAAAACTTAGCTTTGCCAATGGATCATGGCCGAACCGTTGTCGATACGAAGCTTGATGTGGTGTTACAGAAAATTGTTGGTGAAGCAAAGTCGATCACCGGCTTCCCGATTTCACTGGTCTCAATTGTGATGCACCAAATTCAATACTTTAAAGCCCATATTGGCTTGCCTCCGGACCTAGCGATTTCTAGGGCGACAGATCGGTGCTCGTCCCTTTGTCAATTTGTCGTCGACAAGGGCCAACCTTTATCTATAGAAGATACCGCCCTACACCCTGACCTGCCTCAAGAATTGATTCAGCGTTATGGGATTGTTTCTTACTTTGGATTTCCGGTCGTTGTAAATGGCACAACGGTGGGAAGTCTTTGTGTGATTGATGTCAAAAAGAATTGTTTGCATCAAACGGTTCGCAGCCGAATGCTTGAACTAGCTTTAAAAGCCGGTCAACATTTACAAAGTTTAAAAAAGGGGACGGCCTCGGAATTAATTTTATTAGAAAAAGCGTCCACTCCCGCGATCAGCGAAATTCGAAATATTCTTGGCGCTTTGACTTTGGCTTCGGGACAAGCCGCCCACTTAACCCAGCAAATCAATCCGATTTTTTTTCTTTTACAAGAGCACGCAGAAGATCGAATCACGTCAGCAGACCTATTAAGAGGTTTAAGTTCTTTAAAGGACACGGTTCGGTCCCATCAAAAAGTGCCGACGTTATTGCAGCTCATCCAAAATTCGGTGACCAGGATGACAGGAACCATGTACGGACTTGAAGGCGCTCTGAGTTTAAAACCGGGGGCATTGTCTTGTGAGGTTGCTGATATTTTAGTGGCTGGTGAAAGTCTATCCCATCATTTAACCAAACTGGTTGGTGGCGTTTCGTGGAGTCCTCCAACAGAGCGCTTTCATTTGAAAGTTCCTAAAAACTTTGCCATTACTTTTTTAGGATCGGTCTTAACTTCTATTTCAGAAACAGCCTTACGAAACAATTTAGAAATGTCAGGCATCCAAGGCTTGGTCGAAAAAGATCAAAATCATATTATCATCAAACTCTATTTTGCGGGGATGCCGCACTTTGAATGGGCCACCTTGCAATCGATTCTTTCGATTTTAGCTTGTGGCTGTGAGGCCGTAACCCTAACCTCCAGGGAGCAGGGCCTGTCGATTCATTTACCCTTGGTTTAGGCCTTTGACGCTTAATTTCCGCGATGTTGCTCTAGGCAGGTAAGGTACTTTTCAGGAAAGGCGTCCATTTCCATGGGCTTTGCGCATTGGGGACAAGTCATGTCGCACATCATGGCCAAAATTTCTTCTTTCGACTTGGACTGCTCAAAGTATTTTTCGGGCTCAAATAATCGTGTGGCTGTGGCACCACAGTGATCACAGAAAAAAGGAATATAGACCGATTTAATTTTTGATTTTTTTGGAATAAACGAATCGACATTGGTAATTTGACTGACCAAGATGGGTGGGAGTTCTCGAAAAACGATATCAACAGCAGGAAAATTTTTACTCAATTGCACCATCCAAACGATCCAATTTCGAATGCCACCTGAGTTAATGTAGGTGACTTTGCCGACATCCATATCCAACTCAGTCATTCCATTCATATCAAGTTCGGGCAGCTGGCAGCTGCCCTGAATCTCGCCCTCTAAAGTGAGGTGGAGGGTTTTATTATTTGTCAATTGCGAGGATTTAAACGGATTCATGCTTTATCCTTTTTTGAGACATTCACAAAGTGGACGCCTTTACCTATTTCTGAGCGAGCCCTCATCCCTTTTCGTAAAGGAAAAACACAAGCAACCATCGTTCGCTCATTTTCTTGAACAGCATAGTAAACGCTCATACAACTTTTAAAAACCAGGTAGCTGCCGATTCCGGCTCCTGGCTGATCCCAGGTGATCGAGTTATGAGCTCCTTCTTCGTAACATTTTCTGATCCGATTCAAAAGCTTTAAAATATTAAGGGTCCCAAACAAATCTTCACAAACGACAACCAACCGGTCGTCTTTTGATCCTACCAACAAGCGACAAGTTTGCTTTTGATCCAAGATGATTGAATCTGCCCGATTGGCTCCCCCTGGAATTGTCTGAAAACCTGCATTAAAAATCGCATTCGTAAAAAGCTCATCGGCAACTAATCGAACATCAGACTCTAAAGTTCCCGATCCGGCCAAAGTCCTCATATATTCCCCAATAGAATCTAAAATAGCTTCCTTTTCATCGGACTTAAAAAAAGGAATTTCTAACTGGCGCAAGGTTTTTTCAGATTGAACTGTCACCTTGTCAGGAGTCAAAATAGTGGCCAAAGGAAAATCAAAAAACGAAGCGGGCGCATCCATCATAGCCATGGATGATTTGACTTCAATCTCATGGTGAGGACTTGTCTCCTGCACGATCTGAGATATATTCCGTTCCAAGGCATAACGCAGAACCTCTTCGGGGGCTGCTTTCTCGCAAATTAGAATTGTTTCTTCTAAATTTTGCGAAGACTCGTTCTCAGGATTTCGAATCGTTCTGGTCTTAACGTCATCCACACATTTCCTTTGGCTAAAGCTCTGAACGGCCCATGTCATTGGCCCCTCTAATTCTTCGGCCAAGGTCTAGGAACTCTAAAGGTCATTTCTCATTTTGAAACAAGAGATTTGTGTGAGTCCTTTGAAGTCGATAATTTTTCAATTTTGAGCGTCAAATCCTTTGTCATAAAAAGTCACATTCAATAAACTCAGCCCATGTTATCTAAATTGAACCTCTATTTAAATACGCTTTCCTGGTGGGTGGTCTTCGCTGGGGCTTTAACCTTGGGGTTAGCCCCCTTCTCCCCACCTCATCTTTGGAAACACGTTCATCGTCTCTCGGCAGGGCAGCCTCTAAGCCTCTTGGATTATTTTGATTTTGTCTACCATCTGTTGCCATGGCTGGTTTTAGCAGCTAAATCAGGCTTAAGATGATTAAAGCCGCCGCACAGCCTAAAGACTTTGTCCTAAAAAAACCATCAGAATATGATAAACAAATCCAAGTTAATAGAAACATGGATTGCAGGTAGCGTTTGTCCGCTGTTTTTATAAAATTTGATCCTAAGGAATCAAACTGACGCACAAATTTTCGATCAATAAAATCTTTTAAAATCCACATTAATTTAGAATTGGAAAAAAACCAAGATCCCTTGATCGCTGTGCATTTACCGTCGCCATCAGAAATTAAGCTCAAAAAATCTTTTTGAGGTAAAAAAGCGGTCTTGGCCGTACCCCCAAGAAGGGCTTGAATATTGTGCGCAAGAACTTTAGCTTCGCGAACCGCAAAAACACCCGCCCGTGGAACTGGCTTGTCAGGATTCTGGGCCACATCACCCGCCGCAAAAACTTGGCTTTCAGACGTTTCTAAAAACTTGTTGATTTGAATAAATGGTCCATGATGCTTCAGTTTCAAATTTTGAATCCAAGGCGCAGGTTGGCCCGACGTTGTCAAAACAGTAAAGTCCGTCTTCAATTTAGTTTTGTCTGAAAAAATTACTTCTTCGGACGTGATTTCAGTGACCTTTTTTCCAAGATGCAAATGAATCCTACGGCCAGCTAACAAATCAGAAATATTTTCTTGAGCCCCTTTTGGAAATCCCGGCAAAAAATTTTCTGAGGCTTCGATCAAGTGAATTTCAGAATTAACACCCAAGTGTCGAGACCGACTTTCAAAAGCCAGGGAACATTCGATGCCTGCAACACCAGCCCCAATCACGACGAGGGATCGCGACTGGCTTTCAACGCTCGCTTTTTTCAGAAATTCGGTGAACCTAGCTTGAAATGATTTGATCGGTTTTATCGGAACAGAATAATTCTGAGCGCCCATCATTCCTTGCGATTGTGGAATCGAACCCGTATTGATCGAAAGAATATCAAATGTCAGCTCTTGGCCGTTTTTAGTCAGTACTTTCTGATTTTTGAAATCAATATCTACAACAGAGTCCTGCACAAATTCACCATTGAATTTTTTGATCAGCGGCAAGAGTGAAATATGAATCTGTTGATCGGTGTAAGCTCCCGAAATAAATCCAGTTAACATCCCGCTATAGGGTGAAGCCGCGGTCTCAGAAATTAAAGTCAGATGAACGCCCTTAAGGTCTTTGGCCCGCCAGTTTTTTAGAACCAAGCAGTGCGTATGGCCGCCGCCAATCAAAAGGATTCTTTGATGAGTTGAATTCATTCGAATTCCTATAAAGCGCTGATGTTAAGGAATATATCAGGAATTCCTTTTTGGGAAAAATCATTGCCCTCAATATATTTGGCTAAATTTTGGTAAACATCACTTTTAAATTTTGTTTTGGTCCCGCTATCGACATGAGCGATCCAATTCAGTCCCATTGATTTTAAATAGCGAATCCAATGCCGTAAATCATGAAGTGGATCTGGACCGCTTTTATTCATAAACGGATTCTTAAAGATTTCTTGCGTGGTCTGATTCAAAGCGTGAACTTGGGGATGAGCGTGCAAAGCTCGAAAGCATAAATCAGGGGTCAGAGATTCATCGCAATAAATACAAAGGCAGGTGATAAAATTTGAGTCAAAAAGGTCATTGCATCGCATTTCATAATCGCTGACTAAATCAATAATATTCACATTCTTCGCCTTTTTAATCCATTCCATTTCAGCAGCGATGCGAAACCCGCTAAACCCTTCTGCTTGGGCCTTAGCGATTGCGATTTTAGCAAAATTCAATCGATCATCGATATTAAATTGACCATCGACTAAGTAGACTTGTTCACCAGAAAAAATTTCAAGATTTCCGTTGGCCAGAGCGGCATCTAAAATATTTTTTTGTTCTGAAGACAGCGGCCAAAATTGCAGAAGTTCTACCGGCGTAAATCGATCTGTATAGTAATGAACTTTTTCATTTTTATGAAGACCGTCAATCAGATACGGCCATAAGCAAGACTCTATCAGATTCCAGCTTTTTAAATGGGTGCAATAATGCTTTTTTTCAAAACATAAATTCATTTATAGACCTTCAAGCTCCAGATATAGCTAAAATTAACCAGACTGTCAGGAATGATTTTATCTAAGGACGGCCTAAAGAGATTAAAAACGGATTTTCTTTCTGTAATTCAATAAAATCGCTTTTGGCAGAGATTTGAAGCCATTTATTTTGCACAAGAATTTGACCAATCGCGCCACCTAATGTGTTTCCGGGACCCAAAAGCACCAAGCGATCAGGAGAAAACTCTTTTAAGGCAACGGTGATCGCCGTTGTAAAGTCATAAGGTTGGATCACTTGATGTTGAAAAGTATAGTTGTAAATATCATCGCGACTGGTGGCAAATTCAGTCCACACATGCCCGCGACCATCAATCAAGGGAATTTGCGGACGATGAAATAAATCTTTGGAAAGAATTTGCCGAGCTTTTTCTGAAGTCTGTTTTAAAAGTGGCGTATGAAAGGCTGCGTGATTGATCAGTTGGAAAGGATAGTTTTCAATTTTTGGAAGTTTTTTTAATAAAAAATCCAAGGCTTTTTGATGGCCACCAATCACCGCATATCCACCCAATTGGATTGAAATATAAGCTTTGCAGTCAGGTTGCAAATTCACTTCTTTCAGCGCTGCATGAACCAGATCAACATTGCTTTGCTTGACCCTCCAGTTGTCATCGACCAGTGGGTAAATCATCTGTCCACCGATGATTTCATCTTTCATCATAGAGCCCATGGTATTGATGACTTCAAAAGCTCCATGAACATTCAAAACTCCAGCGACCGCTAAAGCGATATACCATCCCATGGAATTGCCCGTGACCGCGACAATTTCGTATTTTTCAGGATCCAAATTTAAAAAATCACAATAACTGCAGGCATAAATTAACGCCGAGGCGTGCTCGCCCTTGGTGTGCATCTGGGGTTTAAAGACGGGCTCGTTATCAAGCTCACTCAAGGTTGGCATGCCCAGGGCCGCCCGTTTTTCGTCCATAAGATTAAGGAATTCGCTGAAAGCCGGTCGAAACTTTTTTAAATATCCCAAAGTTTCTTTGGTGTAGGTCCCGCGCCCTGGACAGATCACGACGACTCGATCTTTTTTGACCCCTTGCTTTGTCATCATGAAGGAACCTTGATTCCTTTCATTTGAAGGGCGGCTTCAATAATTTCTTCTTTTGAAGGCAAGCCCGCTGCGGCCGCGACGCCCAAAGTAATAAAACAGTCATGAGCAGCAATGACTTTAATTTTAGGAAGCGTTTTCATATTTTCCACCATCGATGCAACCAAGGCCTCACTGAGGGATCCGGTTTTTCGACATTCATCGACAATCAGAACATTTTTGGAATTTTCAAGCTCTGCGGCTAGGGCCTGATGATTTAAGGGCGCAATCCAACGTAGATCAATAATTTTACAATGCACATTGTGTTTTTCTTTCAGGATTTTTTCAGCCTGCCTAGAAAAATAATAGCCATTCCCATAAGTTAATATTGTTAGATCTTTTCCATCCCCATAAACACCGAATTCTCCAATCAAGATTTCATCGGTGCCTGAAGGGTAAGGAAAGGTCCAGCCTTTATCATCGACTTGATGTAAATCTTTTGTCATATACAAAGCAATGGGCTCGATAAAAACAATCACGCGGCCTTTTTCATAAGCCTCGCGAACACAGGCTCGCATCATTTTTACGGCATCTATTCCATTGCTAGGAACTGCGATGATTAATCCGGGAATATCGCGAAAAATAGCCAATGAATTATCATTATGAAAATGCCCGCCAAAGCCTTTTTGATAAGGCAGACCTGCAATCCGCAGCACCATGGGGTTTGTAAACTGCCCTTTGGAAAAGAAGGCCAAGGTGGCGGCTTCGCCTCGGATTTGATCTTCGGCATTATGAACGTAGGCAAGGAATTGAATTTCAGGAATCGGTAAAAATCCATTATGAGCTAAACCAATCGCTGCCCCTAGAATGGATTGCTCATCTAATAAAGAATTAAAAACTCTTTTCGCACCAAATTTAGCAAATAATCCATCAGTGACATTATAAACGCCGCCTTTTTGCGCGACATCTTCGCCAAAAACCATGGTCTGAGGATAACGCAGCATTAAGTCCGTCAAACCATAATTAATTAACTTTGCCATATGTTGAGGCGTCGAAAGTTTTGCGTACTCGCGGCCAAAAGTTTTTTCACGCAATGATTCTTCGGGCGCAGCCGGCGCCATTTTTTGTTCAACACAAGCGATGACTGTCGAGCGAATATCTTCAGGCTTCAAAAGCTTGGGTCGCTGAATGGCAGCCAGACCCACGTGTTCAACCCGAGCCCTTTCCCCTTCGTACATTTTTAAAATTTCTTCAGGCGACAACAATTTATTTTCCAAAATAATACGAGCCGAATGTAGAAGGGGATCGTTAAATTCCAAAGATTCAATTTTTTCTAAAGAATGGTAACCGAATTCCATATCAGAGCCTGCGTGCCCCATCAGTCGAACGGTTTCCATATGTAAGAAGGCCGGCTTGCGGGTGGTTCGAACAATTTCTTCCAAAGCTTTTGTCTTTTGATAAAGATCTAATAAATTTAAACCGTCGACTTTTAAATATTGAAGCGAGGGTTTCGATGAGAAATTATTTTCAATCCAGCTGGCTGGCGTCGAAACAGAAATTCCAAGACCGTTATCTTCACAAATAAAAATTAAGGGCAACCGCACTTTTTGATAAGCGGTCCAAGCCGCCGTATTGATCGCCCCTAAAGCGGTCGAGTGATTGGCCGAAGCATCTCCGAAAGAACAGATCACGAGGCTGTCATTCGGCATGAGGCCGTCATGACCTAAATCTCGGGCTCGAGTGATCGAAAGCGCCGCTCCGACAGCCTTTGGTAGATGCGAGGCAATCGTGCTGGTTTGCGGAGGAACCATTAATGGTAAACTGCCAAAAACTTTATGCCGCCCACCAGCGATCGGTTCGTCACTGGAAGCTGCAAAAGAAAGCATGGTATCGTAAATTGGTGTTGATCCCGGTCTTTGCTTAGCCCTTTGAATCATCAAAGCCCCACTGCGATAATGCAAAAAAGCCATATCCGTCGTTCGAAAAACTTTTCCAAAGACGGCGTTCCCTTCATGCCCTGAGCTTCCAATGGTGTAAAAACATTGATTGGTATTTTTTAAAATGCGGGCCCTTAGATCCAGATGTCGACTGATCACTTGGCTTTCAAAAAGATCAATGAGCTCTGTCGACTTTAAGCCAGAATCCTGCAAATTGACATGCGTCCTGGCCGGTGGAAAGTGGCTGGCTTTAACAAATTTTGTAAAGTTTTCGTCGACGATTTCTGCTCTGTTATACATCAATCTAAGGTGCCAGCTTACAGCTTTGAGTCAAGTATTGAAAATTGGCAATGCGCGACTGTTGGACTTGCCAGAATCCCGAGGCTTTGCGATAATATACAGCACCCCAATGAGGAGTATTTATGGCTGTCTATGAGTCTTTAAACTACATGGAAGAAGATTCTCTTTTTTCTGAAGAAGAATTGATGGTACGCAACACGGTTCGCGATTTTGTCACGAAAGAAGTGATGCCGACTTTGCAAGAGGCCAATCGAAAAGAAGAATTTCCCAAACATTTAATTCCGCGCTTTGCTGAGATGGGCCTGCTGGGTTCAACAATTCAAGGTTACGACTGCCCTGGCTTAGGTCATATTTCTTACGGTCTTTTAATGCAAGAACTAGAGCGCGCCGATTCGGGCATTCGCTCTTTTTGTTCTGTGCAAGGCGCCCTAGTGATGTATCCGATTTTTGCTTACGGGTCCGAAGCTCAGAAGAAAAAATATCTGTCTAAACTAGCAAAGGCCGAATTGATTGGCTGCTTTGGTTTGACAGAGCCTGATGCGGGATCAAATCCGGGCGGCATGCTCACTCGTGCTGAAAAAGTGAAAGGTGGATATAAAATCACCGGCAATAAAATGTGGATCACTAACGGTTGTATTGCAGACATCGCGATTGTTTGGGCCAAGCTGGATGGAAAAGTAAAAGGCTTTATTGTTGAAAAAGGCATGGAAGGATTTACGACCAGCACCATGAAGGGCAAATTTTCTTTACGAGTCAGTACAACCTCTGAACTTCACCTGCAAAATTGTTTTGTTCCAGAAGAAAATATGCTGCCCAATATTGAAGGCCTTAAAGGTCCCTTGGGATGCTTGACGCAAGCTCGTTACGGAATTGCCTGGGGTGTTGTCGGCGCTGCGAACGCTTGTTACCACACGGCACTTCATTATTCCAAAGAGCGAGTGATTTTTGAACAGGATAAGCCACTTGCCGCCTACCAACTTCCACAAGGGAAGCTGGTTAAAATGGTGCAGGAAATTACCAAGGGTCAGTTGCTTGCTTTACAAATGGGCCGCTTGAAAGAATCTGGTCGAATTCTTCCTCACCATGTTTCCTTGGTGAAAATGAATAATTGTCGAATGGCTTTAGATGTTGCGCGCGATGCTCGAGATCTGTTGGGAGCCAACGGGATCATCGATGAATATCCAGTGATTCGACACATGATGAATTTGGAAACAGTGAACACCTATGAGGGCACTGAAGATATTCATCGACTTGTTGTCGGCCAACAAATCACCGGTATCGCAGCGTTCCGCTAGATCCTTGCGAGCTTCTCGTCACAGACAGCTCGCGATTTATCACAGATAAAACGTTGAACGACGCGGTGATTTTAAAACAAACTTTGACCTCCTAAAATAATTTTTAGGAATTCTAACTTAAGTGGGAGGTCCTTTGTTTGTTCAGCGCTTTTTTATTCTTTTGATAGCTCTGACTTTTTCCAGAGCTTATGCCACGGCCCAAAACTGTCAATTAAGCGGTCTTCAGCAAGAAGTCTTGGCCCGAGTCAATGCCTCGCGAGCTTCTGCAAGGTCCTGCGGAACTCAATTTTTTAAGGCCGCAACCGCCCTTCTATGGAATTTAAGACTTGCTGAAGCCGCGGCCGAGCATTCCATGGATATGGCCCATCACAATTATTTCGAACATGACAGCCGCGACGGAAAACCTTTCACCGATCGAATGGAAAGGGCTGGATACAACTGGCGGTCGGCCGGAGAAAATATTTCAGCAGGGCCTGCCACTGTCGAAAGCGCCATCAACAGTTGGATCAAAAGCCCCGGCCACTGCGCGAATATCATGAGCCCTCATTTTCGCGAAGTCGGCGTTGCTTGCGGCTTTTACGAATCTTCGACTTTTAAGACCTACTGGACAATGGAACTAGGGCAGTCGCGCTAGATTGGATTAAATAAAACGGCTTTGTGATTGAGTTTCCTCCTAAATCATTCCAAGATTTAAGAGGAAACCAACTTTATCAAGGAGCCTTATGAAAATCCAAATGGGACCACTTTTATTCATTCCATTTGTAGGACTTTTCTTATCTTGTG
>JAYWEU010000296.1:0-22127 GCA_043779385.1 Pseudobdellovibrionaceae bacterium | reverse complement strand
CCTTGGAATCGCCGTTAAAAAATGGGTGACCTATCATGGTGCCGCTATCAATCTGGATGCTGATTCGAAGGCTTTTCAGGGATTGATGCCTTGTGGTTTTTCACCGCAGGTGATGACAAATCTTGAAGTCTGCTTAGGGCGGACAATTCCCCGGGAAGAGTTTAAATTAAAACTTCTGACTTATCTTCAGCAGCTGCTTTAAGTTTCGGAGGCGGATTCAGCCTCGGCTTTGACGTGCGTTGGCTGCATAATGATAGCTTCGCCTTTAACACAGACTTCCCTGTCTTGGTTGCGGCAAATCGTTTCAATAGTGGCAATGCCTTTACTCTTTCGCATGGCTAAGACCTTTAAAGTGACAGTCACTGTATCATCAATAAAAACAGGATGAATAAATTTAAGGGTTTGGCCCAAATAGACTCCGCCTCGACCTAACTGTTCCGCTAACACCCTTGAAATCAAAGCTCCGCAGATCATGCCATGGGCGATTCGTTTTTTAAAACGCGTTGTTGCCGCATAAGCATCATCAAGGTGAATGGGATTGTGGTCGCCGGACATTTCAGCAAACTGATGCACCATCTTATCCGTCACTTGGACAGAAAAAGAAATCTCTGAACCTATATCCCAGGTCTTAGGCACCTCTGACAAAATCCACCTCGTTCATTACAGAATATTTGCAGCCAGTTCAGCCAGCTCAGAACGTTCACCCTTTGTCAAAGTGACGTGACCTGCAATGGGGTGACCACGAAATCGCTCGACGGCATAGGTCAAACCGCTATTGGCTGAATCAACGTAAGGATTATCAATCTGGTAAACATCCCCAGTCAAAACAACTTTAGTTCCACGACCTGCCCGTGTCACAATCGTTTTGATTTCATGGGGAGTTAAGTTTTGCGCCTCATCAACAATTAAATACTGTTTAGGAATACTTCGGCCACGAATATAAGTTAAGGGCTCAATATTCAGCATTCCCTGATTGATCAATTCTTGAGCTCGGCCAGAGGCCTTTTTATCAGCACCCATCAAAAATTCAACGTTATCAAAAATCGGCTGCATCCAAGGATTTAACTTTTGTTCAATATCCCCAGGTAAATAACCGATATCACGTCCCATCGGAAAGATCGGTCGCGAGACCAGCAATCTTTGAAATTGGCCTTCGTCCAAAGTTTTATGAAGACCGGCTGCAATGGCCAGCAAAGTTTTCCCTGTTCCCGCTTTTCCCACCAAAGACACGAAAAGCATTTCATCATTCAGCAAACAATCCATCGCAAAAGACTGTTCCACATTGCGAGCGTGAATGCCCCAAATACTTTCCGTTGGGCTGATCAAGGGCACCACGGCTTTTTGCGCAAAACTATAGCGCCCGATGGCGGAGTGGTTTGGGTTCGAGGTGTCTTTCATAATCACATACTGATTGGCGTAAAGTTTTTGATCGGTCTCTAGGCGTTTATCTTTATAGAAACTGTCAATTTTTTCAGGTGAAATCTCAAGCTCAAGATAGCCTTCATACATATCTTCTTGGCTTGAATTTGCTGGCTCGAAATCTTTGGCGACAATGCCATAAACATCAGCTTTGATCCGCAAATTAATATCTTTTGAGATCAATTCGACTTTCACATTCGCGAATTGCTTTTGCAAAGCTAAGGCGGTCATCAAAATTCGATTGTCGGCTTTTTCTTGGTCAAGTTCAGTGGGAATTCCTTGAAACAATAAATCTGTGTTCACATGCACAATGCACTCAGAATTATCTAAAGGTACACCCTGAGAAAGGGGCCCTTTAGCGCGAAGAACGTCGATAAAGCGACTGAACTGACGCGCATTTCGACCGTTTTCTCCTTGGTCTTTTTTAAAACGATCGACTTCTTCAATCACTGAAATAGGAATATGAACATCGGCGGGACCAAACTTCATGATGGCCAAAGCATCAAATAAAATTACATTGGTATCGATGACGATCCGACGGCGGGGTTGTTTAGCACCTGAAGTTTTTTCTGCTGAAGGAGTCTTAAGATTGGAGTTGATCAAATTTAAATCCTTTCCATGGATTAAAAAGCCTGGCTCTATTCGACAACAGAGCCGGACCAATGTCCACGAAAAGAATAACTCTAAGAACTGTGCGAAACCTGCATATCGCCGGTGTCTGTTTCTAGATTGGCGCTGACAGTTTCAATAAATTTGACAAAGTGATGGAGCGCAACGTCGTTGACGGACCCTTTCACGACATTGGATCCATGGCGAACGATGCCCTCTTTTTCAAAAAGCCGAACGTTGGCCACATCGACGACAAAACCAAAAAAAGTTTTATGATTTAAGTAGATCCGCATCGCTATTTTTTCTTTTTCATTGAAGTGTCCGTCAGCCACTTCCATATCAAAGGAGATCCCTCTTTCAGAGATATCAAATAGGCTGACTTTCAGAAGCCCCCGCTCGGGAAGAACAACGAAAGCCCCAATAAAGTCCCGCAAGATCGTTCGACGAACTTCCCGTCGTTCTTTTTTAATCGTTTGCTGGCGTTCGGCCGTGATATTTCGAACAGGCAGGGTCTCGACAATTTCCATATTTTCTATGTGATTTCCATGCTTTAGACGATTTGTGATGTCGATTATTTTACCCATAATTCCTCCTGAAAAGACCCGAATGGCAGCCTTCCATTTTATCGGAAGAATTTGTTTCAACTTGAGGCCAAAGCATGGCCAAAGGGCTAGAAATGTCCTAAAATAAGACAGTATGTCCCTATTTCGAGCGGCTTATTTCAGTCTTGCGATCCACATTCTCATCTACTTGGTGATGCAATTTATTCCGACCGACTGGACCCAAAATCCTTTTCTAGACAAGAAAATCCAAACCACTGAAATTGAAATCATCGATCGCCCTTTTGATGAAAAGAAAACTCAGCAAATCGTTCGACAACCAACGGTTCCAGAGAAAATTAAAATTCATGATGAAGCCCAGGCGCGTTTTCTTTCTCAGCAACGGCAAAGGGTTTTGCTGGAAACAAAAGCCAGAGAAACGGGACTGACTCAAAACCGGGAAGCCTCACGACCGCAGCCTCCGCCGGCGCAGCAAAAACAAACTTCCACCGCTTCAAAAGAAATCAATGGCTACGAACCCATTCGACTGCCGCGTCCCAATGAGCTGACCGAACAAGGCCCTTCAACAGTTGGTGAAGCCTTGCCTAATGATATGGCGTTAGGCTCTTTCACAGCTCTTAACACAGACCGATTTCAATACTATTCTTTTTATGCACGGATTGAAGAGCTGGTGCGCTTTCGTTGGGAAACCCAAGTGCGCGCGGCGGTTGATACGTATGATCGCAAGTATGTGGCAACACACATTGGTCGAAAAAGCTGGATCACGCAGATCGAGTTTTTAATATCGCCAGAAGGTCATTTGAAATCTGCACAAATTATGAAGGAATCAGGAATTAAGCCCTTTGATGAGGCCGCTGTTTTTGCTTTCAAAGATGCGCGATTTTTTCCAAATCCGCCCAAAGAGATGATTGAATCCGATGGTCTGATTCACGTGAAATATTCATTTAATGTTTATTTCGAGCCTTCCGCTTTCGCCAACCAATAAAAATTTCCTTTTCAGACATCCTAATTCTAACTGGCCCTTGGTCGCTGGCCTTTTGTCGCTGGCCTGTGGTCATAACTGATTCCCTTTTAAGAGCTTCTTGACCAGTATCTTGGTAAAATAAAGTCTATGAAAAAATGGCTTTTTCTTGTTTTTGCAGGCTTGGTGTTCAGTGAAGGTGCGATGGCTCTAACCACCGAAATTGGTGTTCAATATTGGCGCAAGCAAACCAGCTTTGATGCTAATAACTACTTGGATTCAGAATCGATCACAGGATCACTTTCCTTTTATTTTTTTGAAAGAGTGGCACTTGAAGGAAGTTACACAGATGCCAAAGCCGTCCGAGAAGAAAAAATTTATTCTGGCAGTACCGTGATACAGCAGCAGACCGTCGTTCAAGTGACCAACGTTGTTGGGGCTGATTTGATTTTCATGCTGACCGATCGCAAAGCAATGTTTCAACCTTACCTTAAAGGTGGCGTTGCGCAGATCACTCGTAAACAAGAAGTGAAGGTTAATAATTTGAACACTTATACACTTGAGCCCGAAAAGGCCATTGTGCCCAGCTATGGAGCCGGTTTAAAAATTGCATTGACGGACACGTTGGGAATCAAAATCAGCTACGACGCTTGGCAAACTCCTGTTGGCGGAGGCGCCGTCACCAATGATGCTCAATTGCGCGCGGGCGTAACCTGGTTGCTATGAAAAAAATTCTGCTGAGCTTCGCTGTGCTTTTGGCGTCCTCTTGCCAAATTGGCTACCTGGTCAAAAGCAGCTATCATCAAATGAGTCTGCTTTCAAAACGCGTACCGATTGAAAATGTTTTAACAGATCCAAAGGTCGACGAAAGTATTAAAATTAAACTTCGTCTTGGCCAAGAGGCCCGCCAATTTTCTGAAGAGGTTTTAAAACTATCGTCCTCAAAAAATTACACCACTTATGTTCAATTAGATCAGCCCGATGTCTCTTATGTCGTCAGTGCTTCTCCAAAATGGAAGCTGGAGCACCACCTTTGGTCTTTTCCTTTTGTGGGCGAAGTGCCCTACAAGGGTTACTACAGACGAGCCGACGCTGAAGAAGAAGAAAAAGAACTTCAGAAAAAAAACTTAGACACCTATTTGCGAGGCGTTTCAGCCTATAGCACTTTGGGGTGGTTTAACGATCCTATCTTGTCGTCGATGATGCGTTATAAGAATTACCACCTTGTGAACACTATTATTCATGAAACAGTGCATGCCACTTTGTACATTAAAAGTTCGGCCGATTTTAATGAGCGCATGGCGGTCTTCCTTGGCACCAAGGGCACGGAGCTATTTTACCTTAAAAAAGAAGGCGTGAATTCTGAAACCTTAAAGATCATTAAAGACGAAAATGAAGACGACCGTCTATTTTCTGAGTTTATATCTAAAGAAATAAACTCATTAACGTCTTGGTATCAACGGCAATCCGATAAAAATCCAAGCGAAGAAGATCGAAAGCAACACTTATCGGATATCAAAGAAAATTTCAAAAGCACAGTCCTACAAAAAATGAAAACAGAGGCCTATCAAAATTTCTCTAAAGCGGAATTAAATAATGCCCGCTTGCTACTTTATAAAACTTATATGCAAGATCTTTCCGATTTTCAAAAATTATTTGACCTGACATCAGAAAACTTCAGTGACTTCCTGCACTGCTGCGAGAAGCTGAAAAAAACTGAAAAGCCTGAACAGGGCCTTAAGAAAATTATTGCAGATCTGGAGTCGTCGGGCGCCAAAAATTGCCGCAGCTAAATTATTCTTCGATGACTTTGGGCGGTGGAAGTTCGGATTCCTTTTTTTCGCTTTTTTCAGCCAGCAGCGTTTTCACTTTATTGGTCAGCTCTCTTTTTACAAACAGATACTTCGCTACGCGCTCAGGCCCCAGCAGTTTTTTCAATTCATCAAATTCCCGGGTTTGAATTTTATTGTACTCTGCTAACTGTTGACGGTACTCAGCTAATAACTGGTTTCGATCTTTTTCTTTGGTCGCAAGCGATAAGCGCGTGATCATTTCATCTTGATGATGACCGATATCCATTTTTTTTTGATTGAGATCTCGAAAAAGATCAGAGAAGTTTTTTTCTTCTTTTGTGGAAAGTCTTAATTCATCGCTGATTTTCCAAATAAAAAGCTCTTCGATTTTATTTTTACTATTCGTCATTTTTTCAGCAAGCTTTTGATCGGCACGCGCTGCTAGGCTGAGGCTCATCAACATAAGGGACAGCAACCAGGATTTAAAATTTGGCGCTTTCAAGTTCAAGTCTTCTCTCCACAGTGGGGAAGAAGACTAAGGTCCAGCTTCTCCCATGATTTCTCGGATATGTTCCTTAGAAAGATCATGAAATGATCGCTCGGCGACGTCTACAAAAAAATCACTTTGATTTTGATAAACGATCAGACTGTCTGAAAAAACCTCAGGCGCCTCCGCGGTTTGTGTGTTGAAGGCGTCTTCATTTTTAACCACCTGAACAACGTGACTCTCGTTCAAAAAAGTTTTCGCTGCGATCGGGGCCTGAAGGGATGCAATCAAGATCATAACAATGCTACCGCCTGAAACAACCCAGCTTTTCCAATGGTCAAGAAGCTTACGACGGGGCTTCTGCCAGATCGAAGGCACTTCAATCTCTGCCTGATCAACGGCCAGCATAATTTTATCATGCAAGCGTTCATAAAAGGCCTCGTCCATGGGCAACTCGACTTCGTCATTTTTTTTCAAAATTCTTTTCAATTCTGGATCTGAGTGATTCATTCTGCCACCTCCATGATCGCGGCGGACTCAGCCATATAGCCATTCCATTGCTCAGAAAAGTTTTGCAAGTCTGTTTGTCCTTCAAAAACTTGCTTCAATTTCATCACAGCATGGCGATAGTTAGCTTTCGCCGTGTCATAGGGACATCCCATAATATCAGCGATCTCGTTAAAACTAAGATCTTCGTAGATTCGCAAGACCAAAGCTGTTTTTTGTTTAAAGGGAAGTTTATCAACTTCCGTCTGAAGCATTTCAGCGACGGCGACTTGCACCAAACTGGACTCAGCCACCGCATTTACGCCAAGCTGAACATCTTCTAAATCGGTGGTGTCGCGCTTATTTTCGCGAAGTTTATTTCGGGCCGTGTTCACGGTGATTTGATACAGCCAACTTTTAAAGCTTGAGCGTCCTTCAAAAGAGTTCAGCTTTTGAAAAGCCTTGATAAAACTCTCTTGGACGACGTCTTCCGCATTGTCTATGTCTTTCACAAACCGTAAACTCATCCGCAGCAATCCTCGTTGATGTCTCTTTACAAGTTCTGAAAATGCTTTGCGTTCTCCGCCACGCACTTTCTCGACCAGTTCAAGATCCGTCACCGTTGTAAGATCCTGTCCCATACTACCGACCCGCCTCTGTCTATTTTCGGTTAATCTTGGTAATTTTTTTCTGGTGGCACCACCAAGCCCCACCCCCATAAGATTTAAAGAAGCCCTCACTTCTTCAACACTTACCGATTGGAAAACTAAAAAGTTAAAAACCAATCGCCTACCTTGCTAATTTATTGTGCAATGAAGAGGCCAAACAATCTGGTGCCGAAAAGACACTAAATATATGAAATTACTTAATATTTTTAGGTTTTATAATGTTATCTATAAGGAAAACTTATGGACTAACTGGCGATGGTCACGCGATTACGACCCGATTGCTTTGAGTTGTACAAGGCGGTATCGGCTCTATTAAAAAGACTGTCCCAGCTGATCTCACTGTCGTTTTTTCCAGCCACTCCCAAAGAAATGGTCACAGGGATTCGTCGACCCTCAAAAATAAATTCAGAGGTCTCTATTGTTTGACGAATGCGTTCTGCAATATCTGTTGCTGTTGGCACTGAAGTTCCTGCTAAGATAAGAACAAATTCTTCCCCGCCGTAGCGAGCAAAAAAATCGGCTGATCGAATCAGGTTCGAACCCACAATGCGTCCCATTTCTTTCAGCACGTAATCACCCCCCGGGTGACCATGAACATCATTTACTTTTTTAAAGAAATCGATATCAAAAACAATCACACTTAAAGGCTCGTGCAAAGTTTCGGCTCGTTTGACGGCCTCTGGGGCCCGCTCAAGCAAAGCGCCCTTCGAATAAGCCCCTGTCAATGCATCGCGATTGGCCTTTTCGAAAAGCACTTGATGACTGACCGCTTCGATACTGCCTTTTTCTAAAAACTTGAAAATCACATTACCCGTTTTTAATTGATCATTGTTTTTTAAAACACACGGTGCCATCGAGTGCAGAACTTGCCCGTTCACAACTGTTTTATTAGTTGAGCCTAAATCAATCACGGTGACTTCATTGGCCTTGATATCAATTCGAGCATGAGACCGACTGAGACTGCGATCATCAATATAAATTTTCGCTTCATGGGCGCGGCCAATAACATAGCCATCGGATAAAGCAAATTGCTTTCCTTGAAGAACTGTCGGGCCCAAAAGAACCACTAGAACAGGTGGCGCTTGGTCTTCGATCGAGATCTGTTTTTTAAATGTTTCACCTGAGGCGACGACCGTTTTTTCTTCTCCGTTCGTGCCTTCTTCAATTTCTACTTTTTTAGCCATATCTTGTTATTATGACGTTGTAAAAAAATCCTGACAATCAGCCGTTTAAAAGTTTCTCTTTGGCTAGTCTCTTGCCTAGCTCAACACCCGGCTGATCGAAAGCATCAATTTTTTGAACTTCACCCAGACCAGCGACCACCAATTCAAAAAACATAAATAAAAATCCAATGGTACCCTCGTCCAGGCCTTTTGACTTAAATGTCATCGTCGAAATACGATTATGCTCCAAAGCTTCTTGCGTCGACAAGGTTTCGACCTTTAAAAGCTCTCCCATGGATTTACCTTTCAGCATTTCTGTTTCTGGAAAATGGGTCTTTTCTAAAACGGACGGACCGCTTTCTAAGTTTTCAAAGCGGAAGAAGGTGACAAATTTATCCCGTGCCCCTTCCATGACTTGTTGAAGAATAGAATGCTGATCGCAGGCGCCAATGGCCCACACCGGAGAACTGGCTCGCGGCGCTTCTTCATTTTGACGGTCCATGGCTTTACCCAAAGATTCGGCCCACAACTGCTGCAACCAAACACCGAACCAGCGACAACTAGAATTATAAAACCAAAATAAACTGATCCATTCTTGCCGTTGAAAACTTTGTAGAAATTGCGCCATCACATGGGTGGTTAAAGTTGTTTCCTTTAATGCTAATATCGCCCCTTGACGGAAGGATTCGACATTTAAACCTGCAAAAGCGGCTGGAAAAATCCCCACCGGACTTAAAATAGAAAAACGTCCGCCAACATCTTTGGGAATTTCTAAAGTTGGAACGCGGCTAGCTTGAGCCCACTTAAATAACGAATTGGGATGATTTTCTGTAATGACGACAGATTGATCGGTCAGCTCTAAGCCTTGTTTAGAATAAATCCCTAGTAAATATTCTAACGTGCACAGAGTCTCTATGGTCGAGCCTGATTTTGAAATAAACGCCCAGCAAATTTCTTCAAGATCTCCGACCTCAGTCATCGTTCTTTCAAATTGCAAGGGATCAACATTATCAATGAAGAAAACATTCTTTTTTTGAAATATTTCACATAATACTTGCGGGCCCGCAGAACTTCCACCGATTCCAACAATCACTAGTCGTTTGAACTTCGCTGACATTTTTTTTGCAAGTTCAGTGCTTGTACTCCAAAGCGGCATTCGAAAAGGCAGGTCAGAAAAGCCAATCTCTTTCCTTTGCATAAAAACTTGCAGGCCTTTTTGGCAAATCTCTAAACATTCGTCGGTCGCTTTATGGGTTTTCTGAGAAATTTCTAACATGCCGGTGGTCCTCTTTCTTTGAATTGAAAGATTACGATACGGCCACGTCCTCTTCGATTCGATGATACCCGCGCCACTCTTTCAGGCGACCCCGTGGTCGGCCCCCGGCTTCAGGATATTCAATCAAAACATAGGTCAGTTTTGTAATCTTTCCGAGAGATACAATATCTAAGGAAGTGATCTCCGTCCATGTTCCAGTGTTAAAATACTCTTTATCTGATGACCATTGGCGATATTGATAGACATGGGAATGCCCAAAAATCACCGTGTGGACGCGCTCATCCTGCAAAATTTTACGCGCTGACTCACTTAAATCAGGAAATATCGCGCTCTCAAGAATGATTTCTAGAATTCGACGGACACCAATTTGTTTTCGAGGGTCCTTGATAAACATGGATTTTAAAAAATAGGCGATGCCTTTAAAAAAAGCACCTGTAGCCATTCCAGTTTCATTGAATAAGGCCCAGCGAATCATTTTTCCAAAGGGACGAATTTTATCTACGTAAGGATAGGACTGCTTAATTTTAAGGACAAGTTCAACAAATAAATGCGACCCAAAGGGCAGATTTAAAATAGGCTCGGGCAGGTCTTTTTTAAGGAAAAATTTTTTCGGATCCATACGATTTGCGGCCTCATGCATATGCCCGTGTTCAACGTGCACGCCATCAAAGAAATGGACCATATTTTTAAAGCGGATAGGTTTTCCAATGGTGGCGTTTAAAAAGGCCCGACAAGCTGGCCAAAGCATCGCCTGATCGTGATTGCCAACAACGTAAGTGATCGAGTTGTTCGGCTTCGCCGCAAAGCTAGCCAAGGCTCGAAAAACTTTTTGGTGCCCCCCGACAATCGACTTCATGACTTCCAAGGAGATATTTTCCGTTAAAACAGTTAAGAAGTGACCGCGGTAATCAACCTGTAAGAAATTTAAAAAATCGCCATTGATGATGAGTTCCACTTCGTAGTCTTGATAAAGACCGGTCGAATGGTAATGAATGAACTCGACCAGCTTTTCTCCAAAATAAAACTCTTCAAGGGAATTCAGCCCGCCATTTTCTAAAATGCGGCCTTTTCCTAAGTGCAGATCAGAGATCACAATTTTTATTTTTTTAATCGGCTCGGCGGGGGTCTCAGCCTGGGTCGATTCAGGTGTTAAAGTGACCTCAGACATGCTATTCCGCTTTCTTTAAGGGGATCACGTCTTCGTCTTTAACTTCTAAATTGGTTAACGCCATTTTTAGAGCCCGTGCGGTGCGCTTAAATTGCTCCTTCTGGGACTCCAGGGTCTTATTTAACTCTAAACACTTGTCGCGGTAGTTTTCAATCTCATGCTGAAGTTGATCCACCCGACGCTTGAGGTCTAAGATACTATCGTCTTTGGCCCGCACAAGGGTCGACTTTTCAGCCCGCACAAGTTCTAGGCGATTTTCTAACTCTCGCTCGCGGACACGAATTTTTCGGAAATCATTCTTCAATCGAACTTCCAGATCATCAACTTTCTGAAGCGCCGCTGCCAATTCTTTTTCTTTAAAATTTAACTGGCCTTTTAAAATCATCAATTCAGTTTCACTGCTTTCACGAACTTCGTCTCGTTCGCGTTCTAGGGCTTGAATTCGAATCAGCATTTCATCGCCACGACTTTTCACGGCGTCAGCGGCTGAAGAAACCTCTTCATGATCACGGCGCAACCGATCGACTTCTTCTTCTAATTGCAAAATTCGGTTCTGGGCAATTCGTAAGTTTTCAGCCTGCATTAAGGAGGCATCTAAATGCGTGACCACCGAAGATCCCATTCCCGGCGAGGGTTCAGGTTTATAAAATGGCGTTGGCGCTAACTTTAATGGAATTGTTTTATCGTCTTGAATTACTTTTGTTTCGATATTCTTTACAATTTTTTTAGATTTTTCGAATGGATAAGGTGGCACTTGTTCATTAGTTTCATTTTTTTTATCTTTTTCAGAGTCTAATCCTACGGGGAATTGAACAGATGAAGTGGGTGCTGATGTTTGAAAATCAGAAAAATCATGACCTTCGGATGATGAGGAATCATCTTCATTAACATCATCAATCAAGGACTTGATGAGATCGTCTGCTGCGCTGGAGCTCTTTTTCTTTGCCATAGCTTGCAATAACTATCGGAAATTTCCTGACTTTTCTAAAGCCTTCTAGTTTGTAAACAGTCCCCTAAGTTAACTTTTTTATTTAATTTTAGACTGGACCTAGGTCATATCGCTCTTTAGACTTCGACTGATATGGGCTTAATGACTCTTTTTGCAAAAATTCGACCCTACGCTCCTCAGGCTTATCGGCCAGTGATCTTAATCACCGGCGCGGGCTCAGGCTTAGGTCTAGCGATGGCTCGCATGTTTTCCAAAATTGATGGCTATCGTATTGTTATTACCGCCCGTGAAAAATCTATTCTGAAATTACGACAGCATTTTATCGAATCTGACACAGTGATGATTCATCCTTTGGATGTGACCTCGGATGAAAGTCGGCAAAATCTTATTGCCACCATCGAAAAAAATTGGGGCGGCGTCGATATTCTGATCAACAATGCTGGCATCAGCTACCGTGCCGTTGTTGAGCACATGACCGACAAAGATGAATTGATCCAACTTCAGACTAATTATCTGGGCCCCATGGCTTTGATTCGTTTAGTCCTTCCCCGCATGCGCGAAAAAGGCCGCGGAAAAATTATAAATATTTCTTCTGTCAGCGGAATGCTGGCAATGCCGACCATGGGTTCTTACAGCGCTTCAAAATATGCCCTAGAGGGTGCCAGCGAAGCCCTTTGGTATGAGATGAGGCCCCTGGGAATTTCAGTTTCGCTAATTCAACCAGGTTTTATTAAATCAAATTCTTTTCAAAATGTATACTCTTCAGAAAAATCTAAAGCCAGCACTGAAACTGTCGGTCCTTACAGTGATTACTATGCAGCGATGACACCCTTTGTGCAGAAGTTAATGAATCGCGCTTTGGTGAATCCGACTCAAATTGCAAAAAAAATATTAAAGATTCTGCGAACCGAGAATCCGCCACTTTGGGTGCCTGTTACGCCCGACGCTTACTTATTTTATTATTTACGACGGATCGTTCCCCGCAGGCTCTTGCTGCCAATTTTGTTTAGGTGTCTACCGAAAGCCAAGAGCTGGGGCCAGGCCTACACCCGGCGCCGGTCACCATTAAAATAGTTTTTAACTAATCACTTTTCGATATTGAGACATGCGCTCTTCTAGTTTTCCTAGGCTTACTTGTGAAAGTGCTTTGACACTAAAATCTTGAATTGTGAAGCTGGCTAAAACTGTTCCCACCACACACGCTTGCTTCATATCAGCCACCGTTGGCTTTCGCTTTAAACTTGCTATGTGACCAAAAAATCCACCCGCAAAAG
This sequence comes from Pseudobdellovibrionaceae bacterium, assembly GCA_043779385.1. GTDB lineage: Bacteria > Bdellovibrionota > Bdellovibrionia > Bdellovibrionales > Bdellovibrionaceae > JAYWDA01. Next base: position 9,314 of record JAYWEU010000296.1, on the reverse strand, counting down.
TGTCGCCTGCACCAGTGGGGTCGATAACGTTTGGAGTCGGCATTGCCGGCAACATAAAGTACCCTTGCTCTTTTGAATACATCGCAAATCCATATTCTCCGCGCTTAATGACCACTGCTTGGGGACCCAAATTTGTAATTTTTGGGGCAGCTGCAATCGCATTTTTTTCACCCGTCAGCATTTCGGCTTCGGTCTCGTTGATTAAAACTACATCGACTTTGCTTAAAACTTTTAACAGATCCTCTTTTTTTGAAGAGATCCAAAAATTCATGGTGTCCATTCCAACAAAGTATGGAGTTTTCACTTGCTCAAGCACTTTTAATTGCAAATCGGGTGAAATATTGGCTAGGAAAACAAACTTAGAGTCAGAAAAATGCACCGGCAGTTTCGGATTAAAATGTTCAAAAACATTCAGCTCCGTTTTCAAAGTCTTGGCTTCATTCATGTCGCCTTCGTAAAACCCTTCCCAATGAAACGTTTTACCTTTTACTTTTTCAAGGCCTGACAAATCGACTTTACGCTCTTTCAGCATATTATAATCTTTGTCGTCATAGTCTTCACCAACCACGCCCACCACTCGAACTGGTGCCAGCAAAGAGGCCGCTAAAGAAAAATAGTTTGCAGACCCACCTAAGGCGCGGCTGACAGAGCCCGACGGAGTCTTAATGCTGTCGTATGCGAGGCTCCCCACTACTAATATTTCTGCCACGTTTTCCTCCTAGATTAGAATTTGAGATATCCATTGTTTCATTTTCTTTTAAGTGAGCCGAAGTCAGCTGTCCACAAGCTGCAAAAATATCTCGGCCCATGGTTCGGCGCAACAGAACATGCGCCCCACAGTCCATTAATTCCTGGTGAAACTTTTGAACTTGCTCATCGTCGGGGCGCTCATAACCTGATCCCGGATGTTCATTGAAAGGAATAATATTAATTTTACAAGGCACACTTTTAGTTAACTGCGCCAATTCACGAGCTTGCTCGACACGGTCTGTAACACCTTTTAGCAAGACATATTCAAATGTGATTTTATCGCCGGTTTCTTTTGCATATTCTCGGCAGGCTTTAAACAGATCTTTGATCGGCCATTTTTTATTGATCGGCATCACCTGATCACGAATTTCATCGTTGGGCGCATTTAATGACACGGCCAATCTCACACCGGCGGCCGCGATTCTCCACATTTCTGGAACGATGCCAGAAGTGCTGACCGTGATTTTCTTTTTGGATAAATTCATCCCCCACGTCGAGTGCAAGATTTCAATACTTTTAAAAACTGCTTCGCAATTATCTAAGGGCTCGCCCATTCCCATAAAAACAATATTAGAAATTCGTTGTCCTGGTTCCAAACGGTCGTGGGCCTGCATAAATTGACCCACAATTTCTTCAGTTTTTAATCGACGCTTTAATTTTTGCTTTCCCGTGAAGCAAAATTTGCAGGCCATATTACAGCCCACTTCCGATGAGATACACAAGGTCAGTCGATCATCTGTGGGAATCAACACGGCCTCGACCGAATTTCCACCGCCCATATCAAAAAGCAATTTCTGGGTGCCATCAACGCTTTTCAAATGTTTTAGAACCGCCGGCATTGAAAAATCGAAGGACTTAGGCAGCTCCGCCCGGAAATCTTTGGAAAGATTGCTCATTAAAAGAGGATCCGTCACGCGATGCTCGTAAACCCATTTAAAAATTTGTTGGGATCTAAATTTTTCTTTGCCCGCTTTTTTGAACTCTTCTTTTAAATCATCTAAGTTTAAAGAATAAAAATTCCGACGGACGACAGGTCCTTCGACGATTTCAGAATTTTCCGAAGGTTGATTTTCATAAGCGCTAAAAGTTTCAGTTGCGGGACCAGTTACAAGCGGCGTGCTTTCAGACACAGGACCTCCAAAGTCACATTGGGGTTGGACGGCTTTATTCCTGTAACCGCCCGAGCTTACTTCAATTTCAGCAATGCGGGAAAGATATAGGAATTGGGGGGAATTTCAAGTTCTTTTGACTTCGATCAGGATGGCCATCTGGCAGAACGTAAAATTTTTAGACTTTAGGACGCACAATGAATTGAGAACGACACTTAGAACAGTAGCCTCGATAGGGCCACTTCACTAAAGCACCCACCAGGGCCTGAAGGGTTCCACAATAAGGACACTGCAGGTCGGGGGCGTTGACTTCGATTTTTTGTCGAAGTTTCCAGATGCCCGATAATAGGGCTAAAAATAGACACAAGGGAACCATTATTAAATGCACAACGGGCACGGGAACCGCTAGCACAGCGCCCGTAAAAAACATTCCTGCTATTTTAAATGACCTTAGTAGTCGTTGCTTCAACGTCAATTGGTGAACTTGATAATCTTTTTCAAAAATCTTGTCAGGATCAGTGAAGATTTCAATCTTCATTTTAAAACCTTTTCGGGTTATCGCAGAATATATTCCTTAAGTTCTTGCAGTTCGCAGGGCACACAGCCGACTTTTCCAACGACGACTCCAGCCGCGAAATTGGCCAACATACACGCTTGGACCAAATCAAAGCCAGCCACTAAGCCCAAGGCCATTGCGGCAATCACCGTATCACCAGCGCCCGTCACATCAAAAACTTTGCGGGCAAAAGTTGGAACTTCAGTGATTTCTTCGCCAGAAAAAATAATCATTCCCTCTTTTCCGCGGGTCATGATGATTTGCTTGGCGCCCGTCAAGGCTTGTAACTTGCGTCCGGCCTCGTAAACCTGATCTGGATTTTCCCGCAAGTCATCCGTGTCCATTCCAGCTAAGGCAAAGGCCTCTTCATAATTGGGTTTGATCAGATCAACACCCGTGTAAAAGCTGCCAATATTATTGCGATGGGGATCGACAAATAATGGTTTTTTAAACTGTCTGCAGGCCTTAACAACTTTTGAAATCAGTTCAGGAGAGATAACACCTTTTGCGTAGTCTTCTAAAATAACGCCATCGACTTGTGGAAGAAATTTCTCGATGGTTTGCAAAAGTTGACTCTCGGTCGCAGCACTGACGTATTTTTTAACTTCATAATCAACTCGCACTAAATGATGATGCTGGGCCATCACCCGCGTTTTACGCGTTGTCGGGCGTTTTTCATCGACGATCATCCCATCCCATTTGATATTGGCTTTTTTAAAAAGGTCTTTCAGCATCTGCGCGCCTGAATCTTGACCGACCACAGAAACAGTCAAAGGCACACCACCAAGACTTGCCACATTGGTCGCTACATTCGCAGCTAAACCCAAGCGCTGATCTTCGCCTTGAACCTCTAAAACAGGCACCGGCGCTTCGGGACTAATGCGGCGAACTTCGCCCATAATATACTCATCTAAGCCAACATCACCCAAAACCAATAATTTTTTGCCTTGCAAGCGGGGCAAATTTTGAATCAGAAATTCTTTTTCTTTGGGGCCGACGCTCGCTTTATGAATTTTAAATTTTGACATTCTGATCTCCGAATTATTTTTTCAAATTAGCCCCTGCCGCCTTTACAAATCAAGCTCTAGGGCATCAAAGAACCCCAGGCCACTGTATTTTTGCCATCACTTTGCCAGCTGTCGATTGAACCTCTGCCTGAATGTTCTGATTCAGCCATCGCTCGACAGTGGTTTTTTCGGACTCGCCCAATGGATCTCGAAAAGTGAAATCCAGTTCTTTGACTGGCAGGGTCACCGTAAAAAAAGATTTTTTAGAGATTCCTTTAAATTTAACAACGACTTCGTGATCCTGAACCCAGCTCAGTTCAAAGTTTGGATTTTTAAATTCAGGGATCAGATCGGGCTTCAGTTGGTCTGTAATATCAACCAAAATTTCCCGTGTTTTTAGACTTGTGTTCTTATCCTTACTCATCACCCGCGAATTAACAATCGCTGCCACACTGGCCCAGTCATAAGAGACTGGTAATGTGCAATGATAACCCTTTTCAAAAAGAACCGTGCCCACGTCACTGTTCCAGGCCTGAGAGTTTTCTTTCAACCAGGAAAAATTAGTTTCCGCATTGACCAAATGATCATGAACGGTGGCCATGACAAGAACCGACGATTCAATATTTCGATAATAAGGCCAAAAGTTATTGGCGTCCCAAAAATGATTTAAGTTTTCCATTAAAGGAGGGACCTGAACAGGGCCCCTTGCGTTCGACAGCCGAGGATACAAATCGACCAAATAACTAACGGCCCGAGGCAAAAAAATGGGCTTTAATTTGAGAGCCTCAAAAAATCCATAGTCTGCCAGTTCTGGAATTCTTTTTTGAAGACCAATCAGGCGCAGGCTGGCCCAAAAATCAACACCTGCACCCTTGAATCCAGGAGCGGTCAGACCTTCCAAAGTTTCTTTCAATCGAACCACAGGACAAAAAGTTGTGAAGCTTTGAATCCACCGATGCTCAGGCTTTCCATTAAAGTCATTTAAAAGACTGGCAAATAAAACGCCATGTCCCCCCAAGCTCATCCCCATCAGATGCACTGAAGAAATTAACTGCGCTAAGGGATAGGCTTTGTTGCGCAAAATTTTTACGACCTGCATGTTCTGCAAACCTTCGTCGTAGCCACCCATGGCCCAACGCTGGTTGTTCGCGATAAAATCCGCGCCCGTAGAATTTTCTAAAACCAAAACATTGGCAAGACCTTGCTCAAAAAGTTGCATCAAAAGAAATCGTTCTGGTAAGAACTCTTCGACATTGGAAAAAACACCCAGACGCATAATCACAAAGGGCCGCTTTTTAAGATCGCCTTTCAGCGCCAACAAGCCCTTCAATTTCACCCCACCAGCCAACTTAAAAACCACGGGATGAATCAAAGCGTGGTGATGAACATCAAATTCCATGCTCATCATTTTCCAGGTGTTCAGGGCCCCTAGACCGTCATTATTTTCGAATGATTTTTGGCAGCGTTTTTTATGCTCGTTGATGACTTGCGCTTGGTTTTTCGTGTTTTCGTTTTCCAGCAAGGCGCGCGAAAGGTCTTCGGGCCGGCACCCTTCTGCGTAAGTGCTTTTTTGACCACTGGGTTTCCACAACAGGACACCTTGAAATAGGCCCATCATCCAATCCGGGTAACGCCCTGGGTTGACAGTTAAAAAATCTGATCCAGCAGAGGGAAAAAGGATCTTTGGTGTTTGAAAACTTCTCATGAAGTCTTCAGAAGGCGAAGCGAACGCAAAAGTGCAAAATAAAAGCGAACCCAAAAGCGCCATAGTCCAGTCAGTGAATGTTTTTAAGCGCGAGGAGTCAATGAGTCTTTGATGACACTGAGTTCTTACTTAATTAATATTCATCGAAGTGTTTTTAACTATTTGGGAGATGATTCATGGAAGTTCTGAAGACCGATTTGCCACCATCAGAGGCACATCTTAACGGTCCCCTTTTTCAAAATGCTATTCTGACACTGGATGAAGCCGCCAAGCTGATCAACTGTGATCCGAATGTGATGGAGCGATTAAAAAGACCTCGTCGTTGTTTAACTATTTCTGTGCCTGTGCGGATGGACGACTACAGCGTCAAGGTATTCACCGGTTACCGGGTGCAGTACTCAGCCACGCTCGGGCCCTATAAAGGTGGAATTCGCTTTCATCAAAACGTTGATCTTCCGGAAGTCGTTGGCTTAGCTGCCTTGATGACATTTAAAAATTCTGTCTTAGGTTTACCATTGGGTGGAGCTAAAGGCGGAGTGGCTGTTGATCCCACAAAACTGTCGCGCACAGAAAAACAAAATCTGACACGTCGGTACACGTCTGAAATTGCGCCTTTCATTGGCCCGACAAAAGATATTCCGGCGCCAGACGTGGGGACAGATCCGCAGACCATGGCTTGGATGATGGACACTTATTCCCAAGAGATGGGCGGTTACGCGCAGCCGGGTGTCGTCACAGGTAAACCCGTTGAGATCGGTGGATCTTTGGGACGCAACCACGCCACAGGACTTGGTGTCGTCTATGTCGCCGAGAAATCTTTTGAAAAATGCAAAATCCCGATGGCGGGAGCTCGAATTGTTATTCAGGGCTTCGGCAATGTGGGCTCTTTTGCGGCGCTTTTTTCTTACCAAAGAAAAGCTAAAATTATAGCTGTCAGCGATGTCAGCGGTGGTATTTTCAACGGCGACGGCTTGAATATTCCCGAACTGATCGAATATGTTCGAATTAATAAGACGATCAAAGACTTTCCAAAATCACAACCCATCTCAAATACTCAGCTGTTAGAATTGGATTGCGAGGCTTTGTACCCTTGCGCCCTTGAAGGTCAAATCGATACTCATAATGCGGAAAAAATTAAAGCTAAAATTATTGTCGAAGGCGCCAATGGCCCGGTCAGCAATGCGGCCACTAAAATTTTACATCGCCGTGGTATTTTTATTGCCCCTGATGTGATCGCCAATGGGGGCGGCGTGATCGTTTCTTACTTTGAATGGGTGCAAGATATCATGTCCTTCTTTTGGGACGAAGACGAAGTGAATGGTCGCCTTAAAACCATTATTACCAAAGCCTTCGATACCAGCTGGAAATTGCATGAAGAAAAAAATGTCGACATGCGGCTGGCCGCGACAGCCGTCGCGATTCAAAGATTAGAAAAAGCGATGCTTCTTCGAGGCTTGTACCCAAGGTAATATGCAAAAAGAACGGATCAAGCCATGGTTATGGTTACCGACAAGTTGGGCTCATTCACTGAGCCCACTGGCTTTGCGTTGGCTGAATCATTTTGGCGAAGGCCAGCCACTGGTTTGGAAATCCAAAACTTGGAAAAATCTTGTTTTTAAAAATCCTTTGGGAATTGCCGGCGGGCTTGATAAAAATGGCGAATTTTTAAAAGCTTGGTGGAATTTAGGGGCTGGTTTTGTTGAAGTCGGCACCGTCACACCCGAGCCTCAAGCGGCCAATGCTGGAAAAATTCTTTCTCGAAACATTGCAGCTCGTGCTTTATGGAATCGCATGGGGTTTCCCAGTTACGGTGCGGATGAAGTTCATTATAATTTATCAGCTTTTAAACCGTATTTAACTCCCGTCTTTGTGAATGTTGGAAAAAATCGTCACACGCCCTTAGACCTTGCTGCTGATGATTACTTAGCGGTGATGGGTCGTCTGCAGCATTTAGCCGATGCTTTTGTAATTAATATTTCTAGTCCCAACACTGCGGGCCTGAGGGATTTGCAAAAAAAAGAGAATTTAGTGCAATTGCTTTTACCGCTGATTAAATTCTGTCAAGATCGCAATGATAAACCCCTGCTCCTAAAATTAAGTCCTGATTTGACCAATGAGGAATTAAAGGAAACGGTCGAAGCCGCATTCGAAGTGGGCATCGGCGGTTTCGTTCTGGTCAATACGACTCTTTCAAGAACCAATGATATTCCTTTTCCCAAAGAAGGCGGCATGTCCGGCCAGCCTCTGGGCCATCGATCAGAAGAAGTTTTAAAAGAGACTTTAAAGATTTTAGGCCCCCGTCGCGAAGGAAAACTAATTGTTAGCGTCGGTGGAATTTTTACAGCCGAAGACGCTGTTCGCAGACTTCAATTGGGAGCTGATTTAGTACAAGCCTATTCTGCGCTGGTTTTCGAAGGTCTTAGTTTTTTTAAAAATATTTCTAAAGAGTATCAACGGAGAGTCGACTGATGAGATTAAAAAAAGCTCATTGGATTCCTGTTGTCGCCGGCTTTTTAAAAAAGGACGGAAAAATTTTAGTGGGCCAGCGGCCAGAAAATAACACCTTGGCTGGGCAATGGGAATTTCCCGGCGGAAAAATTGAATTAGGTGAGACCCCTGAACAAGCTTTGCTCCGCGAGCTTGATGAGGAATTAGGCATTCAAGTTGAAGTCGGTGAATTAAAACTGGCCTGCAGCCATTCTTATGGCGAGATCGGTATTCTTATTTTATTTTACGAAGTGCTTTTTTGGAAAGGTGAACCCAAGGCAAAACATCATATGATGCTTGAATGGATTCAACCAGACGAGCTAAAAATTCGCAATATCCCAGAAGCCAATCGCAAAATCTTAGAGCGAATTTTTAAAGCTTTGGGGGCTGAATGGCAAAAATCTTATTAGTTTGCGATCAAGTGACGCCCACGTCTTGGGAACTGGCACAAGCCTTGAAATCCCAGCAGCATCAGGTGATTTTCTTAACCGGCCGAAACCAAACCGTCGAAAATACTAACGGTATCGATTTTATGGCTTTCTTTAAAAATTGGAATGCGATGGAAGTTGCACGCTTGCTGCCAACTTTAGTTTCCATGCAACCTCAAATCGTACATTTTGTTTTAGAATCTGATCGTGTGACAGCCGCCCATTTGGGCCTGTGGGGCTTTGCCAAAGCTCGCCGGTCGATTGTTTTTACTTTAACTTTTTTGCATGTTGAAAAAGGCTTATCGCGGGGTCAGTGGGTGCGCTATTTGGTGCAACAATCGGATATTGTCACCTGCCCATCGATTGATTCCTTGGCTCTTCTTCGGGGAATCAATATTAAGACAATTCGTCAAGGCCGCGCCGTTCTTCCGCCTGTTTTATCTTTTCAAGAGGCAACAAGCGTCCCCTCCGATCAAGATTTAGAAGTTGAAGAACTATTATCTGGAGAACCCTACTTAGTGCGGCCTTTTTCCCAAAATCATTTTGACCCGCAAGCGCCTTTTTTTATTGAGCTACGACAGGCGATGAAATTTCATGTCGTTGTCCTTTTGGGAAGTCAGGATCATTGGAACTTACGAGAGCGCAAACGATTTCAAGCCTGGCTGCAAAAGGAAGGTTTAGAAACCCGGTGGCTCTTAGCAGGGCACCATTGCATAGAGGACGCGGGCCATTTAATAAAAAATGCCGAGGCCATTTGGCTGTCAAACCTGGACCTTTCGCCGATCGAATTGACTGACTATTTTTTAAAAGCCATTGACGCCACATCGACTTTAATCCTGGATTCCAGCCAAGAACTTTTACACGCTCCCCTTTGGCGGAATGGTCAAAACTGCTGGATTCAAAATCAACCAGCGGCTCAATTTTTTGCTGATAAATCGCTGAAGCTATCCTACCAGCTGGATCGTCATTCAATGGAGCGTAAAAGCTTGGTCGATGCACCCTTAAATGAGCTGAATCGTCTTTATAATAAGGCCCTGTCGCAAAAAGCAATTCTTTGAAGTCTAAAACTTTGATAGTGTGAACTGATGCAAACAACGAGAGTCCCGGAATCTTTAAATATCTGTCTGATTGGTCAACACATTCAGATTCTTTCCAGGTCATCAGATCATGGATTTCTTTGGCCTATCGCCAGAGGGCTCTCAAAACAGGGCCACAAGGTTACAGTGATTTCAACTTTAAGCCCTTTGGGAAAAGTAGAAGTTGAAAGGGATG
>JAYWEU010000295.1:0-3227 GCA_043779385.1 Pseudobdellovibrionaceae bacterium | reverse complement strand
GCTTTTCTCGACCTTAAGACAGGTTTTTTGTATGATAACAGAAATGTTAATGCTGCGCAGAATGTGAAAAGGACCCTAAAAAAACCGAGCCTATTCTGCCCCCTCAACCGAGTAAATAGCCGACAAGAAAAGACACCCTCCCTGCTCGCTCATTTGTAAAATCAAAGCTTTTCGGCCGGTGTCGGAATTCACAAAATGAATGTGCTTTGCCAGATGTTCTGTCGCTTCGACTTCGGCGACCACTAAATTTTTATGCTGACCGGTGAATTTGCCGATCGTTTCAAGCGGCGTAAAACAAATATCATCACTGTTAAAAGTTCCACACGACAGCGAATGATTTCGAAGTGCTAATTGCTTTAATAAATCCACGGACAGATCGGGACTGGTGCCGACCCACGATTGCAGATCCGCTTCTTTCAAGCAGGTATTGTCAGGAAAGCTTAAAGATTCTAAGCGAGCTTTTGTTTCATCAGGGATCGAACAATCGGTCGGGCCCAACCTGTGCCACTGAGGAAGCTTTTCAATTTGATGAAGGACCTCTGTGGCTTTTGCAGCCTTACCTTCAGCGACCAGGCAATCAACAATTTCAAAATAATAATCGCTGTAAGAAAAAATATTTTCGCGGTAGCTGACCTTTTGATCATTGCATTCATCCCAATGACTTTGAAAATATAAAAGCTTTCCCTCGCAAGAAGGACGCGCTTCCATTTTTTCAAAAGCTTCTGTGCAAGCTTTGGCTTTGGCGGCGGCAAGGTCAGGCGTCAAGGCTTCTGCACCTGATGGATAATAATGTTGTTTGTAGAAGTATCCCAAAACTAGAAAAGCCGTGATCGTCAGGCTCAAGAAAAAAAACTTGCTTTTCATTTCATCCTTTTAAGATTCTTTAATTTCTGTATCCGCAGGTAAATGCCGACTTAAAAGATCCTTCAGGCTGATAGTTTCTAATGTTTTCGCTGAATTCGTCACGGGAAAAAGCTGCAAGTTCAATTGATAAACTCGTTCGCCTTTTTTAGAGGCCCTGGCGATGGAATTGTCTTTGTTCAGGGCTTTTCGCATTTGTCGCAGTTTAAATCTGATCTCTTCGAACTCTTCTTTGTTTAAAGATAAAGTTAAAGTTCCAAACTCGCGCTCGGTCGGCGAATCCTGATACAAACTTTCTAAACCTAAATACATCAGTTGAGCTTGAAGCTTTCTGACTAAGGCGACAGGTATTTCTTCGGGCTGCTCTAAGCTTTGGGCTTTTTTCAGTTCGCCGGTCAAAGGATCGCGCAGAATTTCGCCCGATGCGACTAAGCTTTGAATCGCTTGTTCGATTTCATCTTCAGTGGCCTTGGCGCGCAATAAAGTTCGGATGGAACGGGTGTCGTATTTGACGCCCTCTTGATCGACCATGGCGTAAATAATCCAGGCCACCCAGTTGGGAATTTTATCCCAAGTTTTTTTATCAATTTCACCCGATTTTAGTTTTTGGCTGACCCGGTATTCTGAAAGTTGCTTTAAAAAAACATTGCGTTCGGCAGGCTCTGGACTTTGGGTAAAGTTCACTAGTAATCTAAAATCTTCGGTTTGGGCTTTATCTAAATTTAAGGCCTTAGCGAATTTTAAAATCATCTCGTCCGACAGATTTCTGCGGCCTTCGATGATCATTTTTAAGTAATTGGGCGACTTGATGTTGGCTGCGGCTGAGAAAACTTGATAATTATAGGGTCTGATCTGAGTGCGACTTTGATGCTTCTTAAAAGTGTAAAAATCTTTTAAAAATTGACGGTAATCCATATAATCAGAAACGATCGGACTAGTCCTCGAAGTATTTAATCCGGTTTGGTTTTTTCCAAACTCACTTGATTGTTCAGCCATCATAAAGAGCCCCCCATCGGTCCCCGTTCATCGTCGTTAGAGTTCACCTTTTGTGGCCTCCCAGAGCAAGGAGCGAGGCAGCGAAAACTCAGGACGCAATTGGAGACATAGAGAAGCAAGGCTTGTGCCTAAGGCTTTAAGGTCAAAATGATCCTGCCCCGCAGGCTTATTTGCTGCGAGGCGCCGATAAACCCTAAAAACTTACCGTAAAAGAGGGCCTGTCATAGGGAAAACTGGGGTGGGACGAGCTTTAAATTTAACATAAAAACCCTCGCCCTCTTGGCCGGATGATAAGCGCGGCGTCATATAATCGACCATTAAGGTGCCATTGCCATCGACTTGCACAAGTCTGGCAAGGGCCACTTTGGCCGATAAAAAGGTCGAATGGTTTTCCAGGTCAGCAACATCTAAATCCTGGGGATTTCTATCCGCAAGACGCATCTTCAAGTTCAATGCACCTTTTGTTGAATGAACCAGCGGCGACACTTGTGAAAACATCTCGCCGTTCAAACCCATAATGATTGTTCGAACCATGGCCACGCCGTAAGCCACTTCAAAGGTTTCAACTTTTGCGTTTTCAACGCGGTCAGAAGTCGAACGCCCTAAATCAGAGTTCACAAAGAAATTTCGGATTGAAGCCACATCGTGATTCTGACTGTCCGGATGAGACATACGAAATTTTAGATCCGCAGTGGGCGCTCTTAAGATGGCATACGCTTTTGCTAAAGGACCACCCGAAGCAGCTTCAACTTTTAAAACCGCCACTTCACATTTTCCACAAGTGTCCATACAAGCCAAAGACGCTTGCAGGTTACGATATCCCGTCGTGCGAGCATACGGCCCCAAAGGGACAAGTTGCATTTGCTTGAGACGATTTGTGTAGCCAGTCACTCGGAAATTGTAGGTTTGAACTTGGCCGTTTTCTAAAACCTTAAATGTGACCAAACGATCTGCTGTGGTGGGATCAATAAACATACGGCCGTTGACCAAAGATTGAGCCAACATTGAATTGGCGCGGACTTGGTCACCGCTTCCACGGGTCATCTCACGCTTGATGGCTGTCATTAAGCCATCATTCACCAATGTGATGTAACTTTGATCTGGAGTCATCGCTAAGCCTGTGACATCTAAACCTGGAAATTCAGGCTGCGACGTTTTGATATTTCCACACGTCCCCTGACAAGGACTATTTTGTACCGGAGGAGCGGGATATTTCGCCTGTGGTGGCGGCTGCTGAGCATTCGGAGGGGCGTCTTGGCCTTGTCCTTCACCATGATAAACAGGCTTTGCTTTTGAAACTACTTTTTTAGTTGAAGGAGCTGCCGGTTGAGCGACCACAACAGGCTTTTTTTCGATTTTTGTTTTCTGAG
>JAYWEU010000294.1:0-8648 GCA_043779385.1 Pseudobdellovibrionaceae bacterium | reverse complement strand
AAGGAACCAATTTGACACGTCTTTGTTCAAGTCGCTACATGGCTAAACCCACGCCGACCGGATTTAGCCTTGCAAAGCAGGTTGTCACGGATGGCAATGTGCGTGTTCTATTAAGAAACGAAGAGGCCGCCTTAAAAGGATCGACAGAGGCAAAGCCGGATGTTCCTTTGCAGTTTTATGCCGATCTTTCGACGGGCATGAGCTACGAGTTCCTTGCAACACCGCCAAAAATTAACATTGCCGATTTGGCTGAGACCAAGATTGAAAATTTAATTCGAGTCACCGGTTGGGATGTTTTTCCGCAATCTCCCTATAGTCGAATTCGAGTCGAGCAATACGGCAAATGGGTTGAGATGACCGGTTTTCAGCCGACGATTAAGGACAACCGGAAATTTTGGCAAGCCGGTTTAAAAACGGACACGCCTTTTTTCTTTTTTCCCGGTTTGGGCGGCGGCGTTTTTAAACAAAAATTTAATGTCTCGGGGATGCCAAAAGAATCCGTTCGTTTGTTTTTGCAAAAAAACACTCCCAAAGGGACCTATGCTAGTTCGATCGCCCTTCAAGGACGCAAACCACCTCGATCGTCCGTCGGCTCGACTGAATGGATGGTGATGCAAGAATCTAAAGATCCGTCACTTTTCGAGTGGTCCTTCAAAGCGGATGAACCCGGCGAAATCAATCGAAGTTATTTACAGGAAGTTGTCGATAATAAAACTTTTCGCAGCTATTTCGAAATCTACCGTTCGTATTCCAACGAAGTTTCTGTCCGTGCCACAGGTGTTTATTCAGCTAATACTTTGATTCTATTAGCCGAGCTTGCCTACAACCATTGGTTTGATAATATCTTTGGCTGGGACCAATATTATTTAGCTCGGCAGCGCTGGGGAATTAATCTAAAATATTTTAAGTCCCTGAATGCATTGCCTGTCGACACGGCGGGAACATTGGGAAATTTGGATTCGACGGTCCTCGATCTTAAATATCGACTGAGTCCTGGTTTATGGACCCGAGATGAAACAGTAGGGTTGATAGGCTCGTATCAAAATATTGTTTTTGGACCCTTAAAAGCCCCCATGGCAGGGGCTGGTGCTTTTTGGGCTCGGTCTATGCCCTTAGTTTTTGACAGAATTTTTAATTATTTCCCTTATATGAATTATCCAAAATGGGTGGATGTTGAATTTATTTATTACGCGGTTCCTTTATCGGCCGATGTTTTACTGACAAGTTCCTTTTCCTTAAATTTTCATGGCCAAGTCCTTTGGAAGAAAAATTTCTTTGGCGAAGCTGGTTTTGGACTAAAAAGATATGCTTTTTCTAATCCCAGTATCAATCGAAAAGCCGAGCTGAACACCTTTTATGGCACCGTCGGGCTTGGTCTAAAATTCTAATTTTTAGAAATAAAATAAAAGAGCACCAGTGCTTTTAAAGCCATTGGTTGATGTGCTGCTAGAGGCACTGTCTTTGCCACTTTCAATATCAAAGCCGACATCCATTTTAAAAGCCGTGGTTTGCCCAAAGGCCCACCATTTCCAAAAAACATTGGGATAGATCGCAGCTAAAAAAAGCCCGGTTGATCCGCTGGCCGGTGCAATATTGACGTAAGTTAATTTAATACCAGCTCCAAAAAGATAAGGGGCTGGTGTTTTATTTTCAGTAAAATTGTAATCATAAAAGCCGCCCACAGTCAGGTAAGTCGTCGATCCTCCAAATCCCGTGCTGACCGATGAATACCCAAGAATGGGACCCAATTCGTAATGTTCGAAATTCCAGCCGAAGTCGCTGTTGATCGTTAGTTCACTGGGATTGTATTCGACAGAACTTGTTTTTGTTTTTAACGAACTAAAATTAAAGGTCAGGCCTAAGCGATATTTACGTGGGCCGGTTTTTAACTCTCCTGCCGCCGCATTGGATGAAACAAGAGTATAGTTTTCGCCATTCATAAGGGGACCCTGAAACTCGACCAAGGCCATTTTTCCTTTAACCTTTTTGACCTTCATCAGCGTCGAAGTAGCAGGCGCGATCAAGGGTATAAGGCTAATGAACAGAGCCAACAAATATTTTTTCATTTGTTTATTTTGTATCGAATTTAAACAAAGGGCAGATCTTGAAAATCAATTTGGACTTTTGTCTCTGGACTTTGATCCGTTTTGAGACACGGGCTTAAGTTTATTCAAGGAAAAAGGCCAGCTCGCCGATAATATATAGGTGCAGGGGGTTTCATGTCTTCTAGCTGGGGTAATATTCCGGAATGGGCTTACGATGCGGCCCGTGCCCTCATGCAATCATTAAAATGTGTTGATCCCTTGACCTACAATCACTGTTTACGTGTTGGTGAAATGGCCCGGAAATTAGCTCGGGATGCAGGGCTGAATGAATACGAACAAAAAATTGCCGAGTTCTCAGGGCTCTTTCATGACATTGGAAAAATCGGAATCAGCCAAGAAATCATTGCTAAGCCTGGTAAGCTAGATCCTAAAGAACTTGATATCATGCGAAGCCATCCGGTGCTGAGCGAAGAAATTTTAAAGCCTTTAAGTGCCCATCCATTTTTTAAAGAACTTCTTGCCGGGGTTCGAGGGCATCATGAAAGATTCGACGGTGAAGGATACCCTGACAAAATTATTGGCGAGCGGATCCCGCTTCTGGCTCGAGTTATTTTGATTGTCGACACCTACGATGCGATGTCAGAGACTCGGGCATATCGAAATGGCTTGCCCGATGAAATTGTTTACTCTGAATTAAAGCGATGCTCGGGGACGCAGTTTGATTCACAGCTGGTGAGAATTTTTTTACAGACTCACAAAAACTGGAAAAATCAACCTGTCGAAGCTGAAACAACTCACAAGCTCATCAAACGAGTGGCTTAGTGATGTAGCTTAAAAGATCCGGCCAATCTTTGGCTTGATATGCAGTCCCGGCCGCTCTCAGCTCCTCGATAGATCCAAAGCCCCAAAGGACACCAATACTGGTCACCTGGTTATTGTGAGCGCCGATGGCATCGTGCTCGCGATCTCCGATCATCAAGGTTTCCATCGGATTCAAATTTTCAGATTCTAAAATATACTGGATCAAATCTGTTTTTTGACTTCGTAGGCCATCCAATTCACTGCCATATATTTTTCTAAAAAAAGTATCAAAACCGAAATAGCGTAGAATTGGAATAGCAAATAAATGGGGTTTAGAGGTGGCGACAAATAATTTGTACTTGGCTTGCAAAGCCGTCAAAGTTTCCCGCGCCCCCGCGTAAAACACATACTGTTGAACACAATGTTCAGTATGGTGAATGCGATAATCTAACATCACCTGTGTGGCCATGAATGGACTGAGACCAAATATTTTTTCAAGACTGATATGCAGAGGGGGTCCGATGCATTTTCGAATCATCGCATCGTTGGGCGGCGGCAAAGAATTTTTTTCGAAGCTATAGGTCATGCTATTTTTAAAGGCTAAAAAAGGGTCTGCCAAAGTGCCATCAAGATCAAAAAGAAGATTAGTTTTCATCGTCTGATTCTAACATCTTCTAAGCCATCGCCAAGTCCTTGGCTCAGGACCTTGGACAACCCCTAAAAATCGCCGTTTTTGACTTGTAGAGCTAGGGCTCTAAATCAAAGTTTAGATCTTCGTAAAACTTACAACATTCCCTTGTCTTTTTTCATACTTAGGCTTGATCTAAAGGGTGGCAGAGAGGGCCCAGAAAAGCTTTCTGGGTCGCAGGCTCCTGCTTGACGGCAAACGTTAAATTGGCTTTTCTCAACTGTCGAAGTATGACGGGGGTGATGTTGAACTTAATAATCGCGGGCCGACCATTCCATGCTTTCTCGAATCTCTGCTGGGGCCTCTTTTTCGTTATGTCCTCGATATCGATCCAAAGTTTTTCTCAAAGTCAGATGCCTCTCAAGAGTGTCACTAGCTCCGAACCTGGAGCCTCTGTATTTAAGATTCCTTCAGATCTGAAGCCACATGATAAGAAAATTTTTGGCGAACTAAAAATAGAAACTCTGCAATATTTAACGGAATTGAAGGAAGCTCCTGATTTAACAAACACTCAGCTTCTTTCGGCGCGATTAAGTGGCGGCGATACTTTTGAAAATCACCCGACGATTTCTTATGGGGTGGATTTAACAGCCGGCACTTATTTTTCATGGCGCCATTCCCATGGCTACGTGAATGAAGCGTATCTTAGAAAAGATGTTTCTGAATTTAACAACTTTTCATTTGGTCGTAGAAAATTTGGGTGGAGCGAACTTGATACTCGTTGGCAGCTGGGTTTATGGCAGCCTAAATTCACCTTAAATCCGCTTCGCCCCGAGGACCAAGGATTGACGGGCCTGTTCTTTGATCACCGCGAGGAAAAACAAGAATTTCTACTTTTAGCAACGCCAATTTTTATCCCGACCATGGAGCCCGAGGTTCGCGAAGAGGGCGGAAACTTGGTTTCAGATTCCCGGTGGTATCGATCCCCTAGCAGCAAATGGAAATTCAACAACCGGGATACGCCGATTGTTTATAGTATTGAAACGCCAGAGGCGGCTCGCCTGGTGGGCAATCCTGGCATCGCTGGCATGTACCGCGTGGGTTCCTTGACAGAAGGCCCTCGGCTGAATTTCGCCGCGGCTTATAAGCCCGTGAACGACATGCTCTTAAAACGGCAGATTGATTTTTTCACCAATAATTTAACGCAAGTGAAAGCCTCCCCGGACGTGACCTATCACCGGCTCATTTCTTCGGATCTTGCTTATTCCTGGGGTCCTTTTAACACTTCGATTTCCTACTTAGGAGATGAGCCCGCCGAGAAACGTCCGATTGAAAAATGGGCCATTCAAAAATTAAAACCACTCAGTATTTATTCAGCTAATTTTGACATGCAGTTAAATTCCTGGGTTGGACGTCCCCTGGCTTTACAATCAAGCTATCTGAAAGTTTTTGGCGGTGAGATTGAAGACATCGAGTCCGATGGCAGTCCTAATGATTTCACCCTTTTTGACAGCCGGACAAAATTTACGAATGCAATTTTGTTAAGCTTACAGGGCGAATTGGCAAGACCGTATTCTCGGCCCCTGACTTCAAAATTTAGCTACACTTACGACTATGACCAAAAGGGCTACGTTTGGGGGCTTGAGTTTCAGGTCAGTCCCATCAACCAGTGGAGCTTGGTGATGGGCAGCGATATTTTAGGAGTTGAAAATGAAACCGACACCGACAAACGTTTTATCAATCAGTTTCGGGCTAACGATAGATACTATGCGGGGCTCAGTTATGTTTTCTAAAATTTTTAATTTCTTTTTGATTTTGGTCAGCCTGGTTTTGTTTTCATGTAACCTAAAGACGGGGGAACAACCGCCACCGCAAAGTTTGGGTCAGTTAACGGCAACGGCCTGTATCTCGGACGCCTCTGAATCCTTACGGAAATTTGCGATCGGAAATGCCAAGGATCGAGAGGTTGAAGCCAGTTTTGATTGCTTGCACACAGCGATTGAAAAATTTAGTAAATACGTTCGCGGGCGTGATGAGCAAAAATTTGATATTCGAGAACTTGCCGAATTCGTTGAAAACTATTTCATCAATAAAGATGGGTCGGGCCAGCCGCTCAATCGAATTTCCTCCGGCCTTCAGACCGAGCTAATGCGATTTAAGCAATTATTTTTTGGTGGCAGCCTACAGTATGTGACAAGGTCTGAGCTGGCCGGTATTTCGCAGTTGCTATTGCGCCTTAAAACGATGGCCATCCAAGTGAATCCTTACATGAAGATCTACACGCTGAACTGGAAAATTTCAAACGACCGAACTGAAGATTCAAAATATTTTGAAGAAGCCAATCAACAACTGCAAGTATTCACAAAAGAGCTGGCTTCGATGATCATCTCTGATCACCAGCCTTATGAGTTTAAAAATTTCTTAGATTTTTTAAGCCAAACATCCGTTTTTTATAACGAGCAATGGGGCTTTATCGGAGATATCAATCGATACCTTCCTCTTGTCTATAAAGTAAAAAAAATTATTGCTGGCGGCGCTGAAGAATCGATCAGCCCAGGTGAATGGAAAAACTTTTTACTTCTAGGGGCTAGGTCTTATGTTCAATACAACCGTTATTATTATTTTTTAAGTAATTCCATCGATTCAACATCTAGTATTTCTTTAAGTTATATCACCCGCGAACTTGAAGATTTATTTTCCGTTTTTGAAGACCTTGTTCGGGATAAACCCAACTCAGACACAAGGCTTGACGGACGTCGTCCTGGAAAAGGCTATATTTCAAGAGCCGAGTTAGATGAGTTATTAAAAGCTTTGTCAGAGGTTTGGCCTAAGTTTAAAATCTCAGAGGCCTTAGTGGACGAGACTATGGTCGTCAAACAGGTGCTGTTCGGCGGAGGTCCCAACGAATGGTCGTCAGACGATTTTGCCAATGCAAAAAACAAAGTGAGTAAGCTGCGGCCTTTGCTTGAAAATTTTTTTCCTTACTTCTCGATTTATTCTTTGGATTGGAATCCCGCGGCCTATGACGACGTGAAAGCTCAGGGCTATTTCAAGCAGGCCCAAGACAGTTTAAGCCAAGTGATGTTGCAATTTGGTGGTCTGCTTGAGGCGCCCTATACTCTGGATCATTTATATCATTTAGTGAATGAATTTGAAAAATTATATCCTGCTCAAGTTGGGTCTGAAAAGTTTGATGACACTTTAAAAAAATATTTGCCTTTATTTCAGAACGTTAAAAACATGCTTTTTGAAGATCATGGGGATCAAATTGATCAAAAGTATTGGCCTCAGTTTTTAAGTTTTAATAGTGATTTGTATTCATTTTATTTGAATTACCATTACTTTATTCGTGGGCGATCCTTAAAAGAACCTCGGGCCTTATTTGCCATGCGTTTTCTAGTTGAAAGCAGCATGAATGGTCTTGAAAAGTTAATGAAAATAAAACCAACCCATGTGATTTCAGATCATGAGCTTTTGGCTTTAATTTTAGAGCTACAAAAAATTGACCTGATCTACCCCGAGCTGACCAATGATACTCTGGCGAAACTGATCACCGCAAGCTTGCAATCGATTTTTAATCCACCCGGCCGACGGCTCGAGGGAACTTTACCTCATACCTTCGATCGTCAAGCCTTGGATCATCTTCGAAATGAAGCTTTCATCTGGATCGAAACTGAGTTTTTTGTTCGAAATATTTTTCTAGGACCCAGTTTAGAAGTGACGCTAAGCCCTTTTGAACTTCAGCAAAAAATTGACGACCGATTAGGGGATCCGACGTTATCAGTCACGTTAAAATTAGGATTGCTTGAGCTGAAGCGGGTCCTTTCAAGCCCTGTGCCCCTGATCGTCGACAGTCAAATGCGGCTAGCGATTTCAGGCCGTTTACATCCTGATTACACAAGTGACTCGGTGTCTCGATTGAATGCAACGCGAGCGATTTCTAGACTGCTTATGAGGGCTTACGGCACCCCTCCAAAGGCCATTCCTGGAGAATTTGAAAGGCTCAGCAAAGATGAAGCTTTGAAGGCTTTTAATGAACTTAAATGGCCTGCGCTTGATTTAAAATATCTGGCGCCAGACAATACTTCATTTATTGATTCACGGTTTCTGGAAGCAAATATTTTTGGGCCGCGTGGTAACGGCGATAACTTTATTGGATTTTTAGAGTTGTCGGACTTACTGAATATGATTTTATCAGGGACCAGGCTTGATTCCTTGATGCGCCCGGATTTAATGTCAGAGTGTTTGCCCGCCATTTTGAATCCTGAGACTTCGACATTAATAGATTATGATTGCCTTTATAAAGTGTATCGTAAAAACTTGGTCGTGAATTTTACCTCCGTTCCTGATTTCTTAAAATTCACTCAAGATAATGATTCTTGCGAGAATGAAATTGCTTTTTTTAATCTGATCAAAGCTGCAGGTTATACGCCCAATGCCCAAAAGAAAGTAAAATTGGGCGAAGTGTCTTTGATCCCACATGTGATCCAATACCTAGAAATGACCTTTTCAAAATTCGACGCAAACCACGATGAAAAATTAGATCGTCTTGAGGCGGAAAAAGCGTTCCCGGTGTTTGAACCGCTGTTTAAGGACTTGGCCAAAGATTATATAAAAAAAGGTCTGATTTCTGAAAAAGATTTGTTTCCTTTATTCACTTTTGTTTTAAAAACAGGAAAAATTCCTGCCGGTCCCGTGGATTTTATAAAATTTTTCTTATGGAAAAGCACTTCCCCCGAGCGCCGAAATTTTACTTCGAATCGCGGTAAACTTGCTTCAATTTTAGGTGTGGTTGCGGATCAGTCGGCACAAAAACCTGGCAAGGCCTTAGCTCCGCCATCGCCTGAAACAATAGCCGATCATATTTCTAAACAATGTCGTCCTGCTGCTGAAGTTTCAGTCACACCGATTCCGGGACAAAGCCCAATCCTGATCGGGCGGGCGCGACCTTAAAGTTGATGTCGGATCTTATTGAAACTGCCCCACTTGAGTGTGCTTAGTGCAGACTAACGCCTCATGATTTTTTTTCTAATTCTAAGTATTTAAGTGTTCCGTTGTTACCTTTCGAACTCCTATGGAATTCGAAAGGACGCAAGGAGAGGATAAGCATCTAGGATAACTGATCTTATTCGACGCGCGAGTTAATCCAAGCACACTCAAGTGGAGCAGTTTCC
>JAYWEU010000293.1:0-3272 GCA_043779385.1 Pseudobdellovibrionaceae bacterium | reverse complement strand
GCAGCTGTTTTTTCCACTGTGACATGCCTCAAGGCTTAAGACATTCAGCGTCGGATGTCATGAAAAAACTACTCTCGCGTCCCCCTTCAAGGCATTTTGGGAGGATGTTCACTTATCGTCGGCATGTTCATTTTTACGAGACCGATCTTATGGGTATCGTCCATCACTCTAATTATTTAAGGTACTTAGAGGAATCCCGCGTGGCTTGGGCCCATCAAGCGGGAATTATTCATTTCGATCAGCCGCTGACGGCCTCGCATTTTGCCGTTTTGGAAACCCGCGTGCGCCACATCAAGCCTTCCAAATTTGGCGATGATTTGGAAGTCGATGTCGAAGTTAAAACTTCGGGCGTGCGAATTTTTTTTCAATATCGAATTCGTAAAGGGTCTCATATTGTTGGCCTGGCGGTCACAGAACATGTGCCGCTGAATGCAGAATTAAAACTGACTCGGTTAGATCGACAAACTCGTGAATTATTGGAGAGGACATCGTGGACAGAAACCTGGCTTTAGAATTTGTCAGAATCACAGAAGCAGCGGCTTTAGCTTGTTCAACTTGGATGGGTCGCGGTGACGAAAAAGCGGCCGACAAAGCAGCGGTCGATGCCATGCGGAAGGCTTTTGATAGTGTTCGGATCGACGGAACTGTTGTGATTGGTGAAGGGGAGCGCGATGAAGCTCCTATGCTTTACATTGGTGAAAAAGTGGGAACACGCACCGAGGATTCTCCGGCCATTGATATTGCTTTGGATCCCTTGGAAGGCACAACGATTTGTGCCACCGGTGGAGTCGGTGCAATTTCAGTGATTGCCATGGCAGAAAAAGGAAATTTTTTGCATGCGCCTGATACTTATATGGATAAAATTGCTTGCGGTCCTGGCGGTCGGGGAGTGATTGATATCGATGCCACGGCTTCACAAAATATTCACCGTGTCGCTGAAGCCCTGAGGAAAAAAGTCGGTGAAATGACGGTTGTGATCATGGAGCGGCCCAGACACAAAGACTTAATTGCTGAAGTTCGAAAAACCGGAGCGCGAATTCAACTGATCACCGATGGTGATGTTTCGGCGTCGGTCGCTACTGGACTGCTGGACAGTGGAATTGATTTATTAATGGGTATTGGTGGCGCCCCCGAGGGTGTGATTTCGGCGGCGGCGATGCAATGTTTAGGTGGCGATTTTCAGGGTCGATTAAAGTTTCGAAACGAAGAAGAAAAGCAGCGCGCCGGTCGGATGGGAATCAAAGATTTAAATAAAAAATATACGATTGATGAACTGGCTCGGGGGTCGGTGGTTTTTTGTGCGACGGGTGTCACTGATGGTCCGCTTTTAAGTGGTGTTAAATTTTTTGGTGATCAGAGGGCTAAAACCCACTCGATCGTGATGCGATCAAAAACGGGAACGATTCGTAAAATTGAAACAGAACATAATTTAGGAATTAAACCTTTCTAAGGATCAACTGATGGTGAAGGTCGCCTGCTTTTCTTGTGGTCAAGAACTGAGCTTTTCTGAAAAAATCGGCCTTCGGGATGAATGCGACCGCTGTCGTAGTGATGTTCATGTTTGTCGAAATTGTTTATTTTACGATACTAAAGTCTATAATGAATGCCGAGAAAACCAAGCAGAAATTGTCCGCGAAAAAGATCGCGCCAATCGTTGCGATTATTTCCAGGCAAGGCAGGGGGCTAGCACAGGGATCGATAAGGCAGCTCAACTAAGGGCTGCTGCGGAAGCCTTATTTAAGAAGAAACCTTAGGCTTCGACTTCAAGGCTTGACGGAAAATTTTTTCACGGCATCATTAAGGAATGGCTCAAGCTAAAACCACCGAATTATTCAAGTGCACGGTCGCCCAGTTTTACAAAATCATTGCCGATTACGAAAAATATCCGCAGTTCTTGGGCGAAGTGAAAGCCTGTCAGGTTTTAAAAACCGAAGGAAATAAAAAACTGGTCGAGTACAGTGTTTCAGTGATTAAAAGTTTTAAGTATTGCTTGTGGATGACAGAGACTTCAGAGCAATCGATCACCTGGGAATTTGCTTCAGGTGATATCTTTAAGTCGACGAAAGGCTTTTGGAAATTAGAAGATGAAAAAGGTCAATGTCGCGCCACCTACAGTGTCGAGGCCACCTTTGGGGTGTTTGTCCCCAGTCCGCTGGCAAACGCTCTTGTCAGTGTTAATTTGCCCAACATGATCAGCAGTTACCACAAAAGGATTAAGAAACTTTATGGCGTCTGACGACAAAGATAAAAAATCAGAATCAGAAACAAAAAATTTGATGGGTGAAACTTTAAAAAAAGTTTTATCCGTGGGTGTTGGGGCCGCATTTATGACGGAAGAAAGCATCAGGAGCTACTTGGGCGACCTGAAAGTCCCAAAAGAGATTCTTGGTGTTTTGTTACAGTCGGCCAACAAAGGTAAAGATGAGATCACTCAGCGTGTTTCTAAAGAGCTGATTGGGATTGTCTCAAAAATTGATTGGGTGAAAGAGGTGGCTCGTTTTGCCGAGACACACAAGTTTAAGATTTCTGCTGAAATAGATATCGTTAAGAAGAATAATAACGAATCTAAAAGTTAAACAGCATCTGGCCAATGGTCGGTCTTTAGAAACAGGCTTCATCAGCCGACAAGAGGTCATGGTGGTTAATTACATTTTATCTTTGATGTCAGTCTTATTGTTTTGCGGTTGCTGCTTTTTGTTAATTAGGTCGGCAACCACGCCGATTCCGATTTTTACGAAAGGCCGATACTCGAAATCGGCGCAACGTGTAGGTCGCAATTATAAAACGGTCGCCCTGACAGCCCTGACCATTTTCTTTTTAGTTTCTTTGGTTATGTCGTTCAGCCAAGTTTTCGTCGAACTTTAATTTTCACCGTTAGTTTTCACAGTGCGGCTTGGCGTCTTTAAAAAAGACAGCCTATAATTTACAGATGCAAAATTTTCAGACAGTGAATCCTTATTCTGGCGAAATCTTAGAAACGCACCACCATTTGTTGACCCATGAGGCCGCCCTGATCGTCGAACAAGCCCATGTCAGTTTCTTAAATTGGAAAAATCAAACCCTCGTTCAGCGTGCCGCTGTTTTAAAAAAAATGGCTGCCACCTTTCGAAAAAACAATCGACCCCTTTCGCAAATCATGTCCCGAGAAATGGGAAAGCCTTTGCAACAAGGCCGAGACGAAGTTGAAAAGTGTTCGGTGGCTCTAGATTATTTTGCAGACCAGGGTCCCCAGTTTTTAAAGCCTCAAGACGTGGACGGGCCCTATGAAAAAA
>JAYWEU010000292.1:0-8656 GCA_043779385.1 Pseudobdellovibrionaceae bacterium | reverse complement strand
AGCGGATAAGATCAGTGTGGAGCCTAAAGCTAGGAGCCTGGTGTAAAGCATAAAATCCCCCTGACCCTTAGTTTATCGGAAATATCTTGGTTTTCATAAGCCATGATGGATGGTGTCTTAATTTGACACAGATTAATTTGCCAGGATTAACGTTTAAACATCAGCTTCGTCATAAAAGGGAAGCTCGTCCTCTAGATGGGGAGCTTCTTCTTCAAACAGACCTGCCGACGAATCTGTACTTGCTACAGCAGGTTCAGATTCGGTCGTTTCAGAAGGCATCGCCTCCCCTGCTGTTAAAGCTTCTTCATAGCGAGCCAGCCAGTTCACATCCCGAGTGGGAACATGTTCACCCACGGCGATCGCTTCTCGAATATTCTGCGCTTTATCAGATTCTTTTTTCTGTTTTTGGCGGATTTTTTCTTGTTCAAAAAAGTCCGACGACGTTGTGATGTCTTCTAACTGCTCAGTGATTTTTGTTAGCTCTTCTTCACCTTGCGAAAAGCTGGTGCCGACCTGTTCAGATAACGAGGCTGTGACGTCGCTCAGCTTTTGACCTTCTTCTTCACTGATTCCTTCTGGCAAAATCTCATCAATCTGAGATAGCGTTGGAAGTTCACGTAAATTTCTAAGTCCAAAAATTTCTAAAAATTTGCGAGTCGTTCCGTACTGCATCGGACGTCCTGGAAGTTCGCTTTTCCCTTCAAAATTAACCAGGCCCTTTTCCATCAATGCTCGCAAAAGATGGCCGGATTCAACGCCGCGAATTTCATCGATTTCAGATTTAATAGTGGGTTGCTTGTACGCAACGATCGATAACACTTCTAAAGCGGGTCCTGACAATCGGAACGTACGGGCCTTTAAGGTCCGTCGTAAGAATTCCATATTATCAACTTTGGTCCGAAGCTGGTATCCACCTGAAACTTCTTCCAAGACAACTCCGCGAGTGGACCCTGCATATTCAACCTGCAATTGGTCGATCATCCGTTTGATTTTATCAGTTTTAATGTTGGTGCCTTTAAAAACCATTTTGATTGAATTCAAACTGACCGGACGATCTGAAGCGAATAAAATGCTTTCGATAATCGATTCAAGCCGTTGATCTTCCACAAATTCAAGCTCTTCAATATCGGCCGCACAGAAGTCTTCTAATTCAGTTCCGGCAAGCTCTGTGGCCTCAGGGGCTTCTGGGGTTGGTTCTTCTGATAATGCTGCTAAGAAATCTTCAGATTCTTCAATCGGCATCTCGGGAAGGTTTTCACCGAACTCGGCCGTCATTTCTTGAGGGGACGCGGCTTCGTCTTTAACATCCGCTAAAAAACTGCTGGCATTTTCAAGGGCTGTTAGCAAACCTTGCGCCATTTCTGTGCTGGATTCAGAAGCTTCGATGTTATTTTTAGACTTCTTTTTCGCCATCGTTTACGTCCTCAATTGAGTGAAATAGTTCTTCTTCAGCGGCGTTAATCTCATCATCACTAGCAATTTCGGTCAGAAGGTGTGACGAAGAAATTAATTCATCCTCAGAGGCTGCCACTTCTTCGTCGTGCATAAAAGTTTCTTCGATATTTTCTTCTAGAATTAAGGGGGCCTCATTGGCTTTTTCAGATTTTGCCATCATTTTCGCAGCAACATCTTCCGAGTTCACATTGTCGTACTCTTCAACCCTTGTGATCACATCGGCTTCGATGGTGCGAGTGGCTTCGATCCAGATTTCGCCAAAAGGTTCGGTTTGATAAAGATTCACAAAACCCATTTTACCTAATTCCAAAGTCGATAAAAAAGTAATTAAAATCTGTCTGGCTTTTTCTTCTGTGGAATTGATCAGTTCGGTCAAGGCAATCCGACGTCCCACGATCAATCGATCTTTAATTTCTAAAATGCGGTTGGCAATGGATTGCCCTTTGGCTGTGACTCGGTGAATTCTTTTGATCGCAGCTTTGGCAATTTTTCGATAAGCTGTGATTAAAGAAAATAAACCGTTATCTTCGATCTCGATGCCTTCTTCTTGGGGCTCTAAACGTTCGCGAAAGCCTCGCAGCCAAATATCGCGGCCAACTAAAGGTCGTTCGTACAAGGCTTTCCCGGCCTCTTGATATTTTTGATACTCTAAAAGTTTTTGAACTAGTTCTTTGCGTGGATCATCGTTTTCTACGATTTCGCCGTTTTCGTCGTACTGAGGCAGTAACATGCGGGATTTAATTTGCAGTAAGGTTGCAGCCATCGCAATAAAGTCACCGGCAAATTCCAGATCCAATTCCTTCATCAGCTTTATATATTCCAGATACTGCGACGTGATTTCATGGATTTTGATATCCATGATATCCATCTCTTCTTTTCTGATTAGATAAAGCAGAAGAGCTAAGGGACCTTCAAATTTTGGCAGAGAAATTACGATCGACATCCTGCTCCTATTTCCACTTCATCCATGACCTGACATCACGCAATGTTTTTTGCGCCTCAAACCTTGCCTTTTGACAGCCAGACTCGACGATTGAATCAAGCTGAGCGCGATTATTCAACAAATCTTTCTTCTTTTTTCGAGGCTCAGCCGTGACTTTTTCGATGTTCTCGAAAAGCTTACCTTTACAGTCACCACAGCCGATTCCTGCGCTGCGGCACCCCTCGGAAGCCCATTTTAAATCATCGTCTGTGGAATAGAGTTTGTGAAACCCAAACACCGGGCAGATCTCGGGATTTCCAGGATTTTCCCTGTAGGCCCGGGCGGGATCTGTCATCATTTGATTCACTTTTTTGCGTAAAGTTTTTTCGTCAGGCTCAGTCAAAAGCAAAGTGTTGCCATACGACTTCGACATCTTACGGCCATCTAAACCGGGCAGTAAGGGCGTCGATGTCAGCAAGGGCTGAGGCTCGGGCAATTTTGCTTTATAGATATGGTTAAATCTACGAATGATTTCTCGGGACAGTTCTAAATGTGACAACTGATCTTGGCCGATCGGCACCCGTTCGCCTCTGTAAATAGCAATATCAGCAGTTTGTAAAACGGGATATGAGAAGCGTCCCAAATTATGAGTGTCCGTTTGCTTGGCTTCTTCCTCCGCATCTTTCCAGGTCGGTACTCTTTCAAGCCAACCCATGGGCGTCAGATTACTAAAAATCATATTCAGCTCAAGATGCTCGGGAACTTTACTTTGAATAAACAGCACGTTCTTTTCTGGATCTAATCCCCACGCAACCAGCTCAGCGATCATCTCGTAAGACCACTCAGAAATATTTTCTGAATTCTTATAGGCTGACGTCATTCCATGCCAATCCATAGCACCGAAAAAACCTTCGTACTCGTGCTGTAAAGTCAGCCAATTTTTGATCGCGCCAAAATAATTTCCAATATGCAAAGGCCCTGTGACACGGGCGCCACTCATGACTCGGAATTTTTTTTCTTTTTTAGGGACTTGCTCAAGTGACATTTCAGTTAGCTTCCCAAAGTCGCTAAACCGACTAAAACCCGAGCGGTCATTTCGACAGGAACGGCCAAGAACCGCAAAGCACCTGTCATTATCAGGGCCATCAAAAGAAGTCCTGTCATGGCTTCATTTTGTTCTAACTTATAATTCCAACTGATCGGCAAGAACCGAGCTAAAACTTTTCCGCCGTCCAGGGGGTTTAATGGAATCATATTAAAGATTGCCAGAAAAAGATTAATTCGGATAAATTCGACTAAAATCATCCCCACGGCCTTTTGCCAATCAAGTCCAATCAAGCCCAGCGGCAAGTGAACCATCAGCGCAATGATCAACGAAGAGACCACCGCTAACAAAATATTCGAAAGAGGCCCCGCCAAAGCAATCCAAAAAGTATCGCTTTTGGGATTGGCCAAGTTTCTTGGATTAAAAGGCACCGGCTTTGCCCAGCCGAAAAAAATCGGCAGATGCGTAAAAATCGCCAGGATCGGCAGTAAAACGGTGCCCACCATATCCATATGAACCAAAGGATTCATGCTCAGGCGGCCCATCCGTAAAGCCGTGTTATCGCCTTTCCGCATGGCCATCCAACCATGGGCGTACTCATGGAAACAGAGTGCAATCACAAACGGCACATAGATCGTCGCAAGCTTATAACCAATTTCTAAAGGATCACCCATATCAAAACGCTAAACGAGTCAGTGGCTAAAGTCCAGTGCAAGCCGAAAAAGGCCCCTGAACAAGAACTGTTTTGCCGCAAAGCACATGGTGACTTTCTTGTCTGCTGCCTCAGTCCCCGCTAGATTCAAAAGTGAAAAATATTTTTCGAATCTTTTTTCGGGGGACCCATGAGCTCAAGACATGCTTTGACTGTTTTATCTGAGGATGAATCTGCTTTTAAAGACGCCATTCGGGATTTCGCCGAAGCTGAAATAAAGCCTCTTGTCACAGAAATGGACGAGCACGCCAAGATGAAGCCCGAACTAGTACAAAAACTTTTTGAAATGGGCCTGATGGGCATTGAAACTCCGGAAAAATACGGCGGAGCCGGCTCTACCTTCACGATGGCCTGTATGGCCGTTGAAGAATTGGGACGCGTCGATGGCTCGGTCAGTGTTTTAGTCGATGTTCAAAACACTCTTGTGACGAACGCCATTCTAAAATGGGGATCGGATTCACAAAAAGATTTTTATTTACCAAAAATGGCTAGCCAGTGGGTCGGAGCCTACGCACTGTCTGAAAGCTCCAGTGGATCAGATGCCTTTGCTTTAAAATTAAAAGCCGAAAAAAAAGGCGACAAATATATTCTGAACGGCAACAAACTTTGGATCACCAACGGCAATGAAGCGAGCTTCTTTATTGTCTTTGCAAATATTGATACCACCCTGGGATACAAAGGCATCACGGCGTTTTTAGTCGAAAAAACTTTTCCTGGATTTAAAGTCGGAAAAAAAGAAGATAAGCTTGGCATTCGCGCAAGCTCGACCTGCGAATTATTATTTGAAAACTGTGAAGTGCCTGCGGTCAACGTTCTTGGACAAGTTGGTAAAGGCTATAAGATTGCCATTGAAACTTTAAACGAAGGTCGCATCGGCATTGGCGCCCAAATGGTAGGCATCGCTCAAGGCGCTTATGATGCGGCTTTAAAATATGTCAAAAGCCGCGAGCAGTTTGGAAAAAGTATTTCTAGCTATCAAGGCGTTCAGTTTCAGCTGGCTGAAATGCGCACCCAATTAGAAGCTTCAAGACTGATGGTTTACAATGCCGCCCGCCTAAAAGATTCTGGGCAAGATTTTATCGAGGCCGCCGCCATGGCAAAATTATTTTCTTCGCAAGCGGCTGAAAAAATCACCTCCCGCGCCATTGACCTTTTCGGCGGCAACGGTTTCACCAAAGAATACCCTGTGGAAAAATTCTGGCGCGATGCCAAGATTGGTCAGATTTACGAAGGCACTAGCAATATGCAACTTCAGACCATTGCAAAAATGGAACTGGAAAAATAGGCCAGACCCAAGAATGAGACTTCGAATTTTGTTATTTTTTATGTCTTGTTCTTGGAGTTTGTCTTCACTGGCAGCAGACCCTCCAGTTTTTAAAATTAGTATTTACAGCTACCCACAAACACTCGAGCCTCAAAAGCAATCCTCTAGCGTCAGTTATCTTTTTCAAAATATTTTCAGAAATTTATTTATCTATGAAGGTAACGGCGTCTTAAAACCCGATATGGCAAAGTCCTGTATTCGAAAAAGTAAGGGCCTAGTATTACAATGTACACTTCGCAAAGATTTACACTGGAGCAATGGCGAGAAAATAACCGCTCAGGATTTTGTCGAAACTTACCGTCGAATTTTAGATCCAGCTAATAAATCCCAAAGGCCGGACTTTTTATTTCCTGTTAAAAATGCTAAAGCAGTTTTTGAGGGTCAAAAAAAGCCGGAAACCTTGGGCGTTAAAGCAACATCTTCCTGCGACTTACAATTTGAATTGAATGAAAAAGACGAAGAATTCGATTACAATCTTTCAACTTTTTATTTAAGCCCTATCAAAGGCACTTATGACTTAAAAGCGGGCGCAACTTTTTTAACCAATGGTCCGTACAAAATAAAATCTTGGAAACCCGCTGAAAGCATTTCAGTCACCAGTAATACTTTTTACCCAGGGCCAGCCACAAGACCTGATATCGATTTTCTAACCATCGAAGAGGATTCTGTTTCGTTAAGACTTCACGATAAAAAAGAACTGCACTTTGTTCGTAGATTGCCGACGCTGCTGATTTCAAAGTACCAGGATCGAAAAGATTTTTTCAGTCTGCCCGTCTTGCGTTTTGATTATCTAGCGTTTGGACCCGAGCTTAAAGATCTTCCGGAAGTTCGAAAAGCCTTAGCGGGCTCTTTAGATTTTAAAGAGTGGCAGACCTTACTCGCCAGCGTCGGGCGCCCAGGCTGTCCAGGCTTTCCCATTGAATGGACGGAACCTCAAAGACCCTGCCTGCAAACAGAAGCTGTCACCAAGCCATCCATTAAAATGAACTGGACTTATTATTACTCCCTGCAAGGAGGCGATGATCATCGCAGAACGGCCGAATGGCTGCAAAGCCAGTGGAAAAAAAACTTAAGTCTGGATTTTAAAGTTCGTGGTGTCGAAAACAAAACCTATGTTTCGGAAATCAAAAAAAATCCGCCGACGGTTTTTCGAAAAGGCCTTTCGCCGGATCGTCCGACCTGCGCAGGAATTATGGAAAATTTCACAAGCCTTCATCCAGAAAATTATCTTCAAAATAAAAATGCAGAATTTGATTTAGTCGTGCAGCAGATGCGCCAAACAAGCGATCAAAGTAAGAAGAATAAACTGTGTCGCAAAGCTCTCGATTTTTTACTGGACGAGGTTAAGTTGATCCCCACTGGACCTTATCATATCAGCCTGCTAGCTTCGCCAGAATTTACAGGGTGGCACTTGAATGAGCTGAATCAGCTGGATCTGAACCAATTGCAGTTTGTTGGTTTAAAAAAATAGGCTATCATTCCTTTCTTTTCTTGATACGCTCCTCATTGAAACGTTGTAAATAAACCAATTAACGGATGTTCATTTCATCGACACCCTGAAGTTAAAAAATTGAGGAAAATCAGGGACAGAAGTGGGATCTCGAATTGCAGCTTAGTTTGGCATGTCGGTTGGTGATTCAAATTAACCAGTAACACTTTAAGGGGGATTCAGTGGGTAAACTTAATGTCTCAAGACTGATCAAGGCGGCTCTGACCTGTGGCGCGATTCTGCTCATGTCACAATTTGCAATGGCTGGTTCGACCATTTATATAGCCTATCCTGTCGCAGGCTCTACTGTTCAATCTCCGTTCAAGGTTTACGCTTATGGTGTTGGTTTTACTCCAACAACTGTGAATGTTTATCTTGATGGCGCTTTAGCGTCCACTTCGACCTTTAATGCTAACGTTTATCTTTCGGCCGCTAACGGTTCCCACAGAGTGACGATCCAAACATCAGATTCAAACGGGAGCCTTCTTTATAAAGATGTTTCATTTTATGTCAGTGGCAGTGTGACCGCGGCTCCCACTTTCACCTATTCAACAAATCAACAATACACTCTGTCAGGCACGACGGGATCAGCTCAGTTGCTGTTCCAAAGCCAACCTTGCTGCGCAAGTGTGGCCCTAGCCTCCAGTAATCCTTCATTGATC
Source organism: Pseudobdellovibrionaceae bacterium (assembly GCA_043779385.1). Lineage (GTDB taxonomy): Bacteria > Bdellovibrionota > Bdellovibrionia > Bdellovibrionales > Bdellovibrionaceae > JAYWDA01. The sequence continues at coordinate 1,047 of JAYWEU010000292.1, read as the reverse complement.
AATTTACCATCTTCGTCGGCAATCACGGCTTCCGAAATGTCAAGTTGGGTTAAATATATCAACTATGTAGCCTCTCCAGCAGCTTCGGCAAGTTGGGTTGATTTGACGGCTACAGTTGGAACTGAATCTCATGCAACTCGAACATGGGTTGTGCCAGCCGCGGGCGATATTGCGACCGTCACTAGCACTTCATATAGCAGCTTCAAACTGGATGTTTCAGCGACCAGCCAATCTAGCACTGCAACGCTCAACCTTTTCGTCAATGGACAATTTCTGGGAACATTACAAAACCAAGGTGGCGGAAAATACGGCGGGACATTTAATATCAACACAAGAATTTGGTCGAACCCGAGTTCTATTAACTACCGGATCGTGAGTTCATTGGGCGGTTGCGGAACAGCCTACATCAAGGACGGATCAGTCTTAAGCAAAACTGGCGGAACTTGTACTTACTAAGCTCAAATTTTCTCGACGAAGGGGCCTTCAAAAAAATAAGAAGGCCTTTCTTCTTCTCAAAAACAAATAGTCTTAAGAAAACTTTGAAAGAATTCGGGTCAAACTGTCGATCTAGTGCCCTTAATTCAAGGTCCAGGGATTTTTGTCAGTCTCGCACCTTAATATTCTAATACTTTAACACTTCCAGCAGTTCAGAACCCTTCCCATTGCCACTGATTGCCGATCACCAGTGCTGCGGCTGTCAAGTCGACGTTAAAGTTGCTACTGGAAGGGGTAGGTTATCCCAACACCATAACAAAAGATAAGTATTTTATCATTTTTACGCAATCGTCCTCAGTGTCTACAAAGTGCCTCAACATGCCCGTGGACCTTCGCGCAGATAGCTTTGATATCAAAATCACTCGCCCCGCATGGGTTGTCATTCGAAGGGCACATTGCATAAGCTGGAATGATCAAGTCGATATCGTGCTGATTTAAAATCACTTCAGCAACTTTCGTGACGTCTTCCATCGACAATCTGCCCTGCTCATACTCTTTTGCGGCAATATCAAAAGCCGTGTAGAATCCTGTGGCGCCCAGGGGGAGCTTTTT
>JAYWEU010000291.1:0-3281 GCA_043779385.1 Pseudobdellovibrionaceae bacterium | reverse complement strand
TCTCAGCCGTTTACAAGCACTTAACCGAGTTTCGGGATTAGTAACCTTTGTTGACTTTTTCAGCACCGCGCGATTAGACTTCTGGTTGATATGAATGCCTTTTCAAAGCTCCTTATTATTTTGATGTGTTTTTATTTCGTCGCCTGCTCAAGCACTGATAAAAACAGCGATACCCCTGAAGGCGTGTATGCCATTGCTCAGCAATTTGAAAAGGATGATCGCTTTGATGAGGCGATTCGCAGATACCAAGAGGTTAAAAATAAATTTCCTTACAGCAACTGGGCAGCCAAAGCCGAACTTGCAATTGCTGATGTTCATTACAAAGACGAAGCTTTTGCGGAAGCCCAATTGGCTTATCAGGCTTTCAAAGAGCTTCACCCAAAACATCCGCAAATTGACTATGTTTCTTTTCGCGTAGGTCTTAGCTATTACAAGCAACTTCCTGATAGCATCGATCGCGACCTGACACTGGCCAATGAGGCCATTCGAGCTTTTGATGACGTGATTAAAAATTATTCCCGTTCAGAGTATGTCAAAGAGGCCACAGAAAAACGCGCCGACTGCCTTAAGCGTCTAGCGACAAAAGAAGACTACATCGGTGATTTTTATTATGTTCGCGAGAAATACTTGGCGGCCTTTAAGCGCTATGAAAATCTTCTTTCTCAGTATCCGGGGCAAGGCTTCGATGCCAAAGCTCTGTCCCGAGTGGCGATCAGTGCCCACAAAACCAGTCAAACTGATAAAGCGATCAGCTACCTTAAAAAATTGAAGGCCCAATTCCCTGACTCTCCTGAATACAATCAAGCTAGAAAGATCATCGAATGAGCCAATTTTTAAAAGAAGACCTTTTGATCGAAGCTCGTAATAATTTTATTAACGGCAATTATCGAATGTCTGAGCCTTTGCTGCAGCAGTTGATTTTACAAGGCACCCGAAACCCTGAAGTTTATCAAATGCTGGCGACTATTTTTTATGACAAAGGCCAGTTTTCTAAAGCGATCAAAACTTTTAAACGCGCCTTAGAAATTGATCCGACCTATACTGATGCCAGCGTCGGTCTTTCGATTATATTAAATGATTTAGGAAAATATGAAGAAGGCCGTCAGGTCTTTATGGATGCCCAAGAGTTGCTAGAGAAAAAAACAAATAAAAGCGATCCTTTTGTCGACGAGCGCCTGGCTTCAAAACATGAAGAACTGGGCGATTTGTATTTTCAGTACAAAAGATACCCTGAATCTTTAGAACAAATTTTAAAAGCATTAAAGCTAAGTGCCCGTAAACCTGAGATAACCATGAGACTGGCTGAGGTTTATTCCCAAATGGGAGAACACGATCGCGCCATCAAAGATTTGAAGGCCCTCGTTCGTGACTACCCAAGTTTGACCGCGGCCCGATTAAAATTAGGCTTAATTTTGTACAATAGAAACCGCATTGCTGAGGCCGTTGAGCAATGGGAGAATATTTTAGTTCGGGATGCACAACATCCGGAAGCTTTAAGATATATTAAAATGGCGCAAGCGGCGGGAATCACGTCGCTAGAAATGTAGGAACCCGATGGGCCAAATCAAAGATCAAATGGTGCAATTTTTAGCTAAAAAAGACATCGATGTTTTAGTCACTCAATTAGCCAAGCAGATCGAACGTGATTACGAGGGAAAAGAAATTATTTTTATTTGCCCTTTACGTGGATCCGTTCATTTTATGGCTGATTTGATGCGTAAAATTGATTTACCCCAGCAGGTTGATTTTGTTTACGTGAAGGCCGTTGAAAAAGGCGGCGCCGTTAAAATTGTGAAAGATATCTCGTTAAATATCAGTGGAAAACACGTCATTATCGTCGAGGAAATCATCGATACGGGCAGAACTCTTAGCTTTTTACGAAACAGATTGTTTGCTTCTGCGCCCGCTTCATTAAAAATTGTTACTTTACTGGATAAGCCCGCCCGCCGTGAACTTGCGATCAAACCGGATTACATTGGTAAGACGATTGATGATCGATATGTGGTTGGGTACGGTATGGACTCAGAGGAAAAGGGCAGAAATTACCCAGACGTTTATCACTTAAAGAACTAGCTAACAGCCACGTTCACGATAAAAAGAACTAATACGCTTAAAACATAGACTACGACCAAGGGTCTAGACATAAAAATACCGCCTCTCCAAAATCAGAATAAACACTGGCTGGTGAAGGGTCAAGACTTCGCTGTCAAAAGTCTAGTCATCTGCACTTCTGCTTTTCAGGTCAAAATCTTAATTTGAGACATCTCTGGATCTTCAGCGGAAACAATCTCCATCCGATAGTAAGATCAGTTAAGGAGACTCTTTTATGAAATCGTTAAGAAAATTTTCGAAACGTCTTTTGAAGAATGATCGCGGACAAGGAATGGTTGAATACATTCTTTTACTGGTGATCGTTGTTGGCGTTGTAACATTTTTTAAGAAGCCACTGATGGAAATGATTAGCGACAAAACCGGCGAATTAAAAACGGCCGTAGGCGCAATCACAACGCAATAGTTAACTATGACTTTAGAATACGTTCTTTTATTACTAGCAACTATGGCTTTGTGCTTTCGCTTTATGGTGGAAGCACCAAAGACAGCCTTTCGAACTTCAGCGCCTCGTCTTGGTGCCAGAGTCGAAAGACATCTTGCCACGGGAACAGGTTTTACAAGTAACAAAAGAGCAAAAGCCAAATGGGAACCAGAGCCCCGTCAGTGAGGTCATTATGAAACTTAAGAACCAGCGTGGACAGTTAGCTTTAGAAGCTGTTCTTCTGATGACCGTGATCTTAAGTGCGACCCTGTTTGGAATTAAACTTCTTAAAGACAACGATGTTCTTTCTAATCTTGTTGAGTCTCCTTGGGAGCGAACATCAGGAATGATCGAAAATGGTATTTGGGGTCCACCGGCTGCCAATAGAAAAAAAGTCCCCTATAATATCTCACGGTTTTATACGCCGATCCACCAATGACAAAACAAGCTGGAATTATCACGGTTGATTTTCTCATCTCTTTGATGCTGGCTAGTGTATTTTGCACGGTTCTATTTGTCTTTACGTTTACATTTACGGTTATAGAGATATCTCAGTATATCGCCTTTTCAACAAGCCGCGCATTTATTGCAGGACATCTGACACCAGATGATCAGGTGAAAATGGCGACCAATAAATTTAAACAATTTCTTGGTCCCAGTGGCAATAAAGAAATTTTACCGCTGTTTAAAAATGGCTGGTATGAATTATCTGCGCCGGATATTCGCGGCGCCGGCGAAAGTGGAAAAA
>JAYWEU010000290.1:0-8697 GCA_043779385.1 Pseudobdellovibrionaceae bacterium | reverse complement strand
ACAAAAATGGTGGACAGGGAAGGATTCGAACCTTCGTAAGCGTAAGCTAACGGATTTACAGTCCGTCCCCTTTAGCCACTCGGGCACCTGTCCGCGAGGTCCCTTAAGTAAACCAGTCAAAAAAACTGGAGCTGGTTATGGGACTCGAACCCGCAACCTGCTGATTACAAATCAGCTGCTCTACCAATTGAGCTAAACCAGCCTGCTTACTTAAAAAACAGCCTGTCGGCACGATCTTTCGTGATTTCGACAACCGGAACTTTTTACTGGGAATAAGGGCTCCGAGTCAAAGGTAATTATGGAAAGTAAAAAGTATTTTTCTACTTCTGAGAAAGTCGATGCTGACGAAAAGTTTCTGACAGAGCGATAGCTGTGGCCACAGAAGCGTTGTAGCTCGCCGCATTACTGATCTGTGGGATGCTGACCAACTCATCACAAAGTCGCTCCGTGGTCGAGCGTAAACCTTTGTCCTCGGCGCCAATCGCCCAGACAATTTTTTCTGGAAGCTTAAAATCAAATATCGTTTTTTCAGCTTTGTGACTTAAGCCAAATATCCAGAACCCCTGCTCTTTTAGTTTTTCTGTTGTTGGTGCAAAATTGACGCAAGTCTGGACAGGAACATGCTCGGCCCCACCGCAAGCGACCTTATGAACCGTCGGCGTTAATTGCACCGCTCGGTTTTCAGGAATAAAAATTCCGTCGACTTGCATCAGCCAAGAAGTTCTTAGGATGGCCCCTAAATTATGGGGGTCTTCGATGCCATCCAAAACCAGAAAGGTCGAAAACTCTTTGACGACTGAGTCATCCCATTGTGGCTGACCCTCTTTTAAAAGGGCTGCACCCTGGTGAGTGCTGCAAAATCGATCCAGGGTCGCTTCGGATTTAATTTGGATTTTAATTTTGGCTTTTTGAGCCATTTCTTCGAATTCGCGCAACTCGGGAGAGGTCTCGAAGCCCACCTTCAGCCACAGCTCGCGATTAGTTTTAGGGAAAACTTTAAAAGCCTCTCGCAGGGCGTGATGACCCACGACGATGCGCCAAGATTTTGGAATTGAAGTTTTATCCGACTGCGGAGCCCGCACGGGACCTGCAGAACGATGGGGTGCACGACTTGGTGGTCGAGCTTGAACCTTTGCCGGCGCGCGGTCTTTTTTAAAATCAGAAGATCTAGAATCTTTTGCGGGAGGACGTCGAGCCATAGGGTTTTCCTTTAGAAGGAAGATCTATAATTGAAAAACGTCCTAAAGAACATTTCAAAAAATGTTAAAGTAAAAAAGTAAAGAGGCTGACGAGGGCCCAGAGTCTGATAAACTGTCGCCATGAGCTCTGTGCAAATTTATATTTTTAGACATGGCGAAACCGATTGGAACCGTGAACGCAGGTTTCAGGGCCACACGGACATTCCCCTGAATCAGCAGGGTCGCGAGCAAGCCCTTCAATTAAAAAATGACCTGGCGCCATTTTCGCCAGAATTGATTCTAAGTTCGGATTTGTCGCGGGCTTTAGAAACAGCTCAGATCGTTTCAGAAGGCCTATTTGTGCCCATCCATGTGTCAGAAGGCTTGCGGGAGGCTCGGTTAGGAAACCCAGAAGGTCAGCTGCGCGATGATATCATCAAAATTTATGGCGAAGAGAGCTGGCAACAATGGCTTTCGATCGAGCCCAAGGATATTGATTTTGCTTTTCCGAACGGCGAGACCAAACGCCAACAAAGAGATCGCGCTTTAAAATTTATTTTACAAGAAATGGAAGGTCTGCCGGAGCTGAAATCACTGGCGGTCTCAACCCATGGAGGAACCCTTCGGCGACTGGTGCACCATTGCGAAGGCGCACCCAAGGAGCCGATCGCTATTCCTAATTGCAGCTTGTATCATTTGGAATTTTTGCGCTTAGAAAAAAAATGGCTTTATCATGGGCCCCTGAATATTTCGGACGCTGCTGATAAGTTATTTGGTTAAGCTTTTTATTAAATTCTTTCACCTCATTCAGGAACTCTTTTTCAAAGAGCCTTTTCAGAGTTTTGCGATTTCACGAGTTTTGCGATTTGCTCAATCAGCACATGGCGATCGATAGGCTTTGTTAAATGATCCGTGCATCCCACACTAATACAGCGGTCCCGCTCTTCTTTAAAAGCATGTGCGGTCAATGCAATAATTGGTGGCTTGTAACCTTGATGACGAAGCATGGCTGTGGCTTCATATCCATCTAATTGAGGCATTTGGATATCCATCAATACAATTTTATGATCGCCACTCATGGCCATTTCGACGGCCTGAACCCCATTCCCAGCAAGGTCGACCTCTGCACCGGCCGATTTTAAAAATCGGCTGATTAAGACTTGGTTATCGGGCGCATCGTCGACCACAAGGATTTTAACCCCCGTCAGAATTTGGTGATCTCGATCAGTGAAGGGTCGGTTAATTTCTGCGCATTTCTCAATCAAACTAGATTGCATTTTCACATCATTCCCGCATCGAGTTTTAATTTTACAAAGAAAAGTGCTTCCTTTGTTGGGTTGACTGGATTCAAGGATGACGGTCCCGTTCATCGCCTCTGCAAATTGCCGTGACAGCGCTAATCCCAACCCCGTGCCGCCAAATTTTCTTGTGGTCGAGCTGTCGACTTGCATAAAGGGCTGAAAAAGTCTTTCCGCTTGGGCCGAGTCAATACCGACACCAGTATCACAAATTCGAAAAGACAAAGTCCCCTCGCCCAGTTTATGAGATTTCTGCCAATCCAAGCGCACCTGGACAGAGCCTTTTGAAGTGAATTTGATCGCATTTCCAATCATATTAAGTAAAATTTGCCGCAACCGATTTGGATCTGTAAAAATAAATTCTGGAATTGCAGATTCAAAAATAAATTCTAGATGAAGATTTTTACTTAGTGCTTGGACATTTAACAAAGATTTCAACTGAGAAAGCATTGCAATCAAGTTGAGTTGAATATTTTCAATTTCAAGGTGGCCGGCTTCGACCTTTGAAATATCTAGAATTTCATCGATGATTTTCAAAAGATGATGACCACTGCGCCGAATTGTTGAAACACTATAAATACGCTCTTCTTCGGTTTGAGCTGGATTCAAAATCAATTCAGCAAAGCCTAAAATAGCATTTAAAGGCGTTCTGATCTCATGACTCATGTTCGCCAAAAAATGGGTTTTTGCTAAATTCGCCGAAATTGCCATTTTTTCAGCTTCAATCATTTTGGCTTCGGTCTGTTTGCGATCATGAATATCCGTGCCCGTGATCAGCCAAGCGACGATTTTGTTTTCTTGATTGAGTTCAGGCGTCGCTTGTATCCAAAACCATCGCATCTCGCCGTCACTGCGTCGCAACCGACACTCAAGCTCGAAGGATTGATGGGTGCTGGTTGAAAGCATCCAACTTTGTAAGAGTTGTTTTTTGTCTCCACGATGAATGGCCTTTTGCCAGGTTGATCCCATACTTCGCTCTGAACTCATTCCTGTATGATCAGACCAAACTTTATTGAAGTAATCCACCTTCCCGTCAGCATGAGCTTTCCAGACAATGTGAGGAATCGCGTCGGCTAAACTCCGGTATCGCTTTAAGCTTTCAACTTCGATGGCGGCTAACTGCAGGTCGCGCTCTCGCCGTCGGCTGGCTCGAATCACATCTTTTTGAGCCTTCAACTGTCGTGATTTAATAGCCATCTCAACAAAGGCATTGATCTTTGAGTGCAAAATTTCAGGTCGAAAAGGCTTGAAAATATAATCAACCTCTTCGAATTGATTTTCCGGATACAGGCACCCGTCTTCCTTACTAGCTGTGGTCAAAAAAATAGTAGGAATTTTTTTGTACTTTAAATTTTTACGAATAGCTTTCATAGTTCCAAGACCATCAACCTCGGGATTCTGCAAATCGACTAATATCAAAGCAACGTCGTAGGTCCTTAAATACTGGAGTGCCTCTGGGCAAGAGCTTGTTTCCAAAATCTGGAGAGGTGGCAGTCCTGAACGGGCCTCTTTGGCTAAAATATCATCGCCCTGGGCACCGATGATCAGTATATCGATGATATTGGCAGCGAGGTCCTCTATACGTAAGCTATTATCAACTGATGCTGATGGTGTGTTTTGCATAGAAAGCCTCCTACGTATTTGGGTCCTAAGTAGAATAAATGACTTTTATAGAAAAAACTAATTAAGAAAATGTCACAACTTACAAGAAACTGATTTGGATTTTAATTTTTTATTGAAATTTCAATGCTTTGTCGGGGTCATTTGACCGTTTCATCAAATTAATTTTACGGTCTAATTTTCATAACAGGCCATGACGAATTCGGTGGCCATTTCTCGGGGATTCTTAGCTTGCAAAATAGGTCGACCCACGACCAGGGCCTTGGCACCCGCCAGCAGGGCCTCTTTGGGGCCCATGGTTCTTTTTTGATCTGCCTTTTCCTGCAAGTCCATTCGTATACCGGGAGTCACCACAAAAAAATCATTAGGATTGATCATCTTTAAATCTTGGGCCGAGCAGACTAAGCCATTCAAGCCCGCACTTTGAACTTCCTGGCTTAAGTTTTTCACGTGCCATCCGACCGCTTCATCTTTAAAACTTTTTGAAAAATGCTGTTCCTGAAAACTGGTTAAGACGGTCACACATAAAATTTTAAAGGGCCGTTCCTTCTGCAGGTTTTTTTCAAGCGCAGCCAATTCTGTTAAAGTCTCAGGCCCGTTCAAGGCATGCACGGTGACAAGACTGGCGCCGGCTTCAAAACTTGCTTCCACCGCAGCGATTGTTGTCGACGGAATATCAAAATATTTATTGTCGACAAACACCGGCGCACGATCTGCCATCCGACGAACTAAATCCTGTCCATACCGCATGCAAAGCCGCGGACCTAATTTTATGCCTCCGACGATATCGCCCAGCTGATCCGCCAGAAGAAAAGCTTCCTTTTCTGTATCGACATCCAAAGCGACAATGATTGGATTATTCAGAGGTCCGACTTTCATAGCGCTTTATTGGTTCCCACTTTTTTTACTGCTTGGCTGGACCTGCGGCCTGACTGTCATGGCTTTTTTAAAATAATATTGGCAAACCGTCCGACTGAGTTCTGGCGAAGTGATATTAAATTTTTCGGCCATCGCCGTGGGAAGTGCAGTCCCAACGCCAATATAGTGACTGCTGAGCATCCGAAAATGCGCGCTTCTAACAGCCTCGTCCACGGGTTTATTCTGAGCGCAGGTTTTGGGGCTGACCGAGGTGCAATTTTTCAAATCTGGGAGGCAGTAGCTAACGGCTTCCAACTGAAATTTTTTATCGTAATCGTAAATATAAATTTCCCGAAGGCTTTTGTCTTTTTCATTGGCGGACATAAAGGCTGTCGTAATGATCACTGTCTTCGGTGATAAGGAGGTTTCTGATTTGGTGTCCCACTTGTAAATCGACATTCCATCCTGAGCTTTACTTTCTGGCGAACCCCCTGGGGCATTTCGAGTGTAAGCCCCATAACTTGAGCCCGGAGGACCAGAAATTTTATCCCACCCCTGAACTTGCACCCGATTTTCATCGACTGGAGAAGGTACAAAACCAAAGGCCGAAAGTCTTTTTAAATCGGCTAAAGCCAGGACAGGCAAAATTAAAATAATCCAGACTAATTTTTTCATCCTAAAATCCTTTTGATCTCTGTGACCATTTGCTCAGGTTTAATTTTATTCACGGTTTTTGTTTTTCGCTCAACCACTTCGACTTCATGACTTTCTAAACCTCGTTTTCCAATCACGACCCGCACGGGCATTCCTAGCAAATCGGCGTCTTTAAATTTGATCCCAGGGCGCTCGTCACGGTCGTCCATCAAAACGTCGATGTTCATGGAATTCAATTCCTTGTAAAGGGACTCAGCCATGGCGACCACGGTTGTATCTTTAGGATCTAAGACGCAGAGATGGACTTGAAAGGGGGCAATCGACTGGGGCCAAATAATTCCATCGGCATCATGACTTTGCTCGATCGCGGCTTGAACTGTTCGCGTGACACCAATGCCGTAACAGCCCATCTCAAAAGGTTGGGCTCGGCCATTTTTATCCAAGAAAGTCGCCTTCATTTTTTGCGAGTACTTTTTTCCTAGATTAAAAATATGACCGACTTCGATGCCGCGAAAAGCCTGCAGTCGTCCCGCGCTTTCGGGGCAGCGGTCACCGGCCTGAGCCAGTCGCAAATCAGCGGCTTTTGTCGTCTGATAGTCCCGCCCATGATTGGTATTTTTTAAATGAAAATCCTCTTCATTGGCGCCGACAATATAATTCTTTAATCCCTGTACCCCATGATCCATGTAGATCTGAATTTTTAATCCCACAGGCCCGCAAGAGCCTGGCAAAGCACCGCAAACTTCTTTCACTTCGACGTCGGTCAGCATCTGTGGCGGATTCGCTAAACCTAAAAGATTTTTTACTTTGATAGGATTGATTTCATCACAGCCGCGCAGCACGACAGCAAAGGCTTTCAAAGATTTATCTTTTGGATCTTGGCCATCGTTAGCTGAAAAAAATAAAGTTTTTACCAATTCCTTGTCAGACACTCCGGTAAAATTTGACAGATCGGCAATGGTTTTCTGTCCTGGTGTCGGAAATTTTTCCAAAGGCTTTTCTTGTTCTGTTGAAATTTGTTTTTCAAAATCAATGGCGGGACAGACTTCAACATTGGCCGCAAAATCTGTTGTGTCGCTAACAAGTAAAGCGTCTTCACCGGCCTCAGCTAGTAATTGAAATTCTTGAGTTTGGCTGCCACCGATATTTCCGGCATCGGCTTGAACGATGCGGTACTTCAGACCTAAACGATCAAAAATAGCCCGATAGGCTTCATACATTTGTTGGTAAGTTTTTTCAGCCCCGGCCTGGTCGGCATCGAAACTATAGGCGTCTTTCATAATAAATTCACGACCACGCATCAAACCAAATCGTGGACGAATTTCGTCACGATATTTGGTTTGGATTTGATAAAGATTTTTAGGCAAGTCACGGTATGACTTCAGATCATTCCGAATATAATCCGTGATGACTTCTTCATGAGTAGCCCCCAAACAAAAATCATGATTGTTTCGATTTTTAAACTTTAAGAGGCCGGCGCCCATCTCCGTCCAGCGATTTGTCTCTTCCCACAATTCACGCGGTTGGACCATGGGCATAAGAACTTCCAAGGCATTTTTCTTATTCAGTTCATCGCGAATGATATTTTCGAATTTACGGATGGCTCTTAAGCCTAAGGGTCCGTAAGTATAAATTCCCGGCGCCACTTTCTTGATCATACCAGCGCGAATCATTAACTTATGGGATACAATTTCAGCATCCGAAGGCGCTTCCTTCAAAGTACAGATATGAGCCTGAGACCACTTCATAATCACCTCTGACTCTTAGAGGTATCATACACTCGGGTGCCGAGGCAAAAAAAGAAGAGGATCCAGGACCCTCTTCTTTCAATAAAATTAACGAATGGGGTTACGAATATCTGTCGATGAAGTGCCCATGTTAGTCCGAGCCTTCAGATCAATATTTTTCATCTCTTTTTCGTCGTGGCTTTCGCTTGTTGCACTGATGTCATGAGCTCCGCATTGCTCAAGGATGTCTTTCGCTTTGTCGCACCATGTGCTGTCATCACAATGAACGGATAACAAAATACCGCCCTTGGCCACGAATGTTTCATAGCGTTTGGCCTCATACTCAGGAATTCCAAAACCGATTAAAGTTCCAGTTAACCCCCCAACAGCACCACCTGTCGCGGCACCAGCCAAAGCAGCCATGATGGGACCGGCGGCAACAAAAGGACCCAAAACTGGGATGGTCGCAATCACTCCTGCGCCGACTAACCAGCCAAGAGTTCCACCCAGAACGGCTCCAACACCTGTTCCGGTTGTTGCTCCTTCAGGAGCCTTTGTGTTTTTCTCATGGGCAAAAGATTTTGTATCGCCCATTTCCGGCAAAAGAACAGAGACATCTGAATTTCTAAATCCAGCTCCCTTCAACATATCAACGCAAGATTCAACTTGAGAACGGCTATCAAAAATTCCTAAAACGACTTTATTACCTTTTTTCATATAAGACTCCTTGGTTTTTAGTGACTGGATTATTTAATGACTTGAATTAAACTATTGAGGGAAGCCACGCCGGAAACACCACGAGCCATTTGTTCAACGGTCGTTTTTTCCTCGTTGGTCGGAACCGTCCCTCGAAGAGTCACCAAACCATTTTCGGAAACAATGGTCAGGTTATGAGCCCGCATTGACAAATCTTTTTTGCTCATTAAACCTTGCCGAATCTCACGCGTGATTTCTAAGTCTTTTTGTTGTGTCGACTGATCTTGAGCTGTGACGGCTCCTGCAGGCGCCACGGTCGCTCCTGTCGTGCCGCTGACACTTCTGTCGTAACTTGACTTGAACACGGGATGACTATGGTGACGCGCTTGGTGCATTTTATCGTGACGCCGATGCCAAGCTTGAGAATGATAAACCATATTATCATTCATATTTTTAATTCCCGCATCTGACCCTGTGATGGGTGCCGCCATACCAGTGTCAGCATCCTCGGAACGACCACTGGCTCGGACAGAACGATCGATTGTGTTCGGCGCGTGTTGCATTTCCTTGATCGTTGTTGGGGTGGCGGGGCTGGTTTCATCAGCGGCCATGGCCGTCGCTCCAGCTAAAAGACATAGACTTAAACAAGCTGCAATTTTCATTTGA
>JAYWEU010000289.1:0-8708 GCA_043779385.1 Pseudobdellovibrionaceae bacterium | reverse complement strand
ATGTTTGGACAAATGAAATTGAAGCAAAAGGTAAAGCCGGAGTCGACGATGACAACAATGGTTTCATCGATGATATCCACGGTTACGACTTCGCGAATAATAAAGGTGATCCGATGGATGACCACGGTCACGGAAGTCACTGCTCTGGAACGATCGGAGCCAAAGGCAATGATGGTAAAGGCATCGTCGGAGTGAACTGGGACGTTCGAATTATGGGCGTTAAATTTCTTGATGCCGGCGGCTCTGGAAATTTAGAAAACGCTTTGAAAGCGATCGACTACGCGACAAAGATGGGCGCAAAAATCATGAGCAACTCTTGGGGCGGTGGCGGTTATTCCGAAACCCTTAAACAAGCCATTGAGCGATCGAATGCGGCGGGAGCCTTATTTGTCGCGGCCGCTGGAAACGAATCAAATAATAACGATTCCAATCCAAGTTACCCTGCTAGCTATCAAATTCCGAATGTTCTTTCTGTGGCCGCCGTCAATAATCAAGGCACAATGGCGTCCTTTTCAAACTTTGGACGAAGCAGTGTTCACGTCGGAGCTCCAGGTGTGAATGTCGTATCAACAACGACAGCTGGCTATGAATCTTGGTCAGGAACTTCAATGGCGACGCCGCATGTGACTGGCATTGCGGCCCTCGTCCTTGCGAATGAGCCAAACATCACCGCTTTAGAATTAAAAGCACGAATCATTGCAACGGCAAAACCGATTGCAGGTTTGCATGGAAAAGTTCGAAGCGGCGGAATGGCAAATGCCTTTACAGCTTTAACGAATCAAATGCCAGCGCCTGATGTAAATGACCCTGCTAATTGGAATACAACAAGCGCCAGTGTAGAAACAGCTCATCCTTACGCCAACAAGGCCAGCGAAAAATACGCCGTCAGTGCGCCGGGTGCACATCAGATAGCTATCTATTTTGAAAAGTTCATGACAGAACCAAAATATGATGTTGTGAAAATCAAAGATGCAAATGGAAAAGTAGTTCAAGAACTGAGCGGCAGCAACGACGACAGTTTTTCCGTTGTCATTGACGGAGACTCTGCAACTCTAGAGCTGACCAGCGACGATTCTATTAATAACTTTGGATTCAAGATTTCAAAGCTTGCCTACAGATAACGATCAATTAAGAGCATGAAAAAAAGCCGCTCATTCAGCGGCTTTTTTTATTTGTGGCGAAGAATAAAATCCTGCATTTTTAAATTCACGTAATCTGGCAAATCTAATTGTGTGCAGTGCGAACCATAGGGCACAGAAACAAACTCGCTACCTTTGATTTTCTCGTGAAATTCTTTCTGGAAAGATTTAGGTGTGACCTTGTCGTCTGCGCCAGAAATAATCAGGGTGGGCTTTTGAATCGTTTCAAGAATTTCTTCGCCATTAAAATTCATCAGGGCTTCAAACATGGGAAGAAACAGACCAAGATCCATTTGCGAAACACCTCGAGCATAAACTTCAACATCTTTAAAATGAGTGAGCTTCAGATTAAACCCTCCGGCCAACGCAGCCATTCGCATCGCAAGAGGATTGTAAACAGCCATTTTCCACAAATTGTTCCACAGGTCGGGATTTAAATCGTATTGCGATTTCATATAGTGAAAAAAGGGCTCAATGACATCTAAGCCGAACATTCCTTTGATGGGATTTTTTGCAAAGCCATTAATTAAAGTCATTGATTTGACCACGGCGGGATTTTGCCGATAGGCCTCTAAGATCACAGGAACACCAAAACTATGGCCAGCCAAATGGGCTGATTTTAAATCTAAGCTTTGAATCAGCCCGACAAGGTCCCGAGCTAAACTATCGATGTTTAAATTTTCCAAATTTGCGACGGGATTGCTTTTATGATGGCCGCGCAAATCATAGGAAATCACTTTAAAGTGCTTTGAAAAATGCGTCATTTGGTAGTGCCAATGATTCATTAAACAGGCGATGCCATAAACAAAGATAATGGGCTCGCCTTCGCCGCGCACTTCATAGTAGATGGGCGTGCCATCAAAACTTTTATAAAAACCCGTCACTTTTGGAATTGTCATCTTTTCTAAATTCACAAATACCTAACTTTGATTTTTGTTTGCCCGACGCTAATGATGTCACCCTCTTCCAAAAAGGTCACCCCGGCGGGGACATTATTGATGAAGACCTGGCCATGACTTAAATCGACAAGCTCAACCATGCCTGGGCCAGGGCGAAGCTCAAAGGCCTCATCGGGGATCGTTGGATCCTGAAGGTCAATATCCAGATGGTCAAATCCTGCTTGTCGGGGGCCATATCCTAAAGTCATTTTCTGGTCCGCTTGAATACCTTCAACAAAATCTAAAACCAGAGCTGGCGAAAAGGCAGCCAAAGGTTTTTCTTCTGAGGGCCCGGCGATCATGGGTTCTTTTTGCTCCCAAAACTCAGTGATTTTTTCTCGCCATGTTAAAGGACCCCGTCGTACAGGAACCTCTAGCGGCAGAGGGCTGGTTGACGGGTTTGCGCTTGGAATCAAGTCGCCCTCAATCACGCGAAACTCAGTTTGCCCAATCGTGAAAATTACGCCCGGCATCAAGGCCACTTTCTTAACTTTTCTGCGATTTAAAATCAGCCCATTGGAGGAATTTTGATCCAGCAGAATGAATTGATTTTTATTATCAATTGAAACTTTCGCGTGTGTTCCTGAGACCTTAGAGTCTTCTTCTAGAATCAAATCGCCATTCTTTCGACCGATGATGAAGCCGTCATGAAGCAGTATTTGAAGGCCAGATTTGGGCCCAGCCAGGGGAACGATAAAAAGTGCCATGTAATAACTTTAAATAACTTTCGTCAGACTTTCAATCAGGTTGCCTTGTACTTGGGCTAAAGGCATGTTAAACCCTCGTTTTCTAAAAAGAAATCCTTGTTCCTACGATGGGCGTAGGGGCTTTAACCGAGAGGAAGATTTATGGATCTGAAAATGGCCGATATTAAGCGACCCTATGAAGCGGTCGTGCTTGTTCACCCTGATGCAACGTTAGATGAACAAAAAGAGTTATTCCGAAAAAATAAAGTAACTATCGAAGGTTTCAAAGGCGCCATTCACTCGCTTGAAACTTGGGGAAAGCGAACACTCGCAAACCCCATCGGTAAATTACGAAAAGCAGTTTATTTTCATACGACTTTCGAAGCAAGTCCTTCAGCGATTGCTGAGCTTGAGCGAACTATGGGAATCAACGACAAAGTACTTCGCTTTATGCACACGCGATTAGATGAGCGTGTGGCTTTAACGAAGCACATGGAAGCTTTCAAGTTGGGTCTGCAAGAAAGCGCCAGCCGTGAAAAAGAGAGAGAAGCAAAAATGCAAGCTCGTAAGTCAGCAGCTGCTGCCGCACGTGCCGCTTCTTACGACGGTTAATTTTTTATAAATGAAATCGCAGGCAACTTCGTCAAAATTTTTCGCCTTAGCTGGCCTAAGCTTTGTGTTGACCCTCTTAACGGTCTTCCTGGGTAGCCCATTTATCCGGGTGCTTCACAAATCTTATAAGCCAATCTACTTCTGGGCCTTCGGGATCCTAGCAAGCTTGGCGTTTCTTTTGGTGAAGGTTCCAATATTTGCGACTTTGCTTGGCGCTGTTTGGTTCCTGATTGGAATTTACGGCGAACTTGAAAAGCGCGGCAGTGGATGGAAATGGGCTAGTTTCCTGAGCCTGCTCGGAAGCTCTGTGATTTTAATCGGTGGCATGACTTATACTTTTGTAAGTCTTGGCATCAATTCTTGGGATCGATATGCGTTGCTTCTTTCTGAGGGTCTTGAAAGCTTTCAGAAAATGAATCCGAGCTTAAAATTCGATACCAATATTTTAGCTCAGCAGACTCCGTCGATGTTGATTTCTTTACTGATGATGGCTTTGGGCAATGCTTTGATTTTTGAAAAAAGATCAGCCAAGTACTTCAAAGTTCCGTCTGAAAAAATCGCATCACAGTTGAAACTCCTTGAGTTCCAACTACCGGATGCAGTCATCTGGATATTCTTATTGGCCATGTTTTTTTCAATGGTTAATTTTGGTGTGCCGATGTTGTCAGTGATCGGTTTTAACTTGGTTAATTTAGGCGTTATTCTGCTTTTTTTCCAAGGGCTAGCCGTCCTCGAGGTTTTTTTCTTAAAAACGAAAGCCTCATTATTTTTTAGGGTTTTAACTTATATTATTTTGGTGGGTTATCTTTTCGTTCTTTTGAGCGCTTTGGGACTCATCGATTACTGGGTTGATTTTCGGAGTCGACTGCGAAAAGCAGCGCCTGCCGTCAGCAACTAGAAAGCGAGTGCACATATGAAAGTTATTTTGCAAGAAGATGTTAAAGACGTAGGCCGCGCTGGAGAGCTTGTGAACGTATCACAAGGCTTTGCACGAAATTTTTTATTCCCTCGTAAGTTGGCTGTTGAAGCCACTGAAAAGCGGATGAAAGAGTGGGACCACTTAAAACTAGTTTCTGCTGCTAAAGTTAAAAAAGCTTTAGCCGAGAGACAAGAAGTGATTAATAAAGTCAGCGGCACGACCGTGACCTTTAAAATGTCAGCGGGTGCTGATTCAGATAAATTATTTGGATCTGTTACGACCTCAGATATTTCAAAAGAATTAGAAAAACAAGGGTACTCTGTCGATCGCAGAGATATCCACTTAGACGATCAAATCAAAATTTTAGGCCAGCACAAAGCGGTCATTCGTTACGGCGAAG
Source organism: Pseudobdellovibrionaceae bacterium (assembly GCA_043779385.1). GTDB lineage: Bacteria > Bdellovibrionota > Bdellovibrionia > Bdellovibrionales > Bdellovibrionaceae > JAYWDA01. The sequence goes on along the minus strand of JAYWEU010000289.1, from coordinate 4,014 downwards.
GATTAGAAGCTCAAATTAAAATCAACGTTGAGCGCGCTTAAGTCGGTTTTAAAATTGGATTAATTTTAAAAGCTCTGGTGGAAGCCAGGGCTTTTTTAATTTAGGCCGGCTTCTGTTCAGAGCGTTCTACCTTTTTTGGTAGACGAATAATAAACTTGGTGTTGATGCAGCCCTTGTCGTAAAAAAACTCGCCCCCGTGACTTTCAACGATTCCTTTTGTGATACTCAGGCCTAGCCCCGTTCCTTTGCCGATATCTTTTGTTGTAAAAAAGGGCTGAAACATTTTTTCTTGGATGGCTTGCGGAATACCTGGCCCACTATCGGTGAAGGTCACCTCAATGCCGGAATCTAATTCCTTTATTTGAACCTCGACCCAAGGGTCCGTCGTTCCTTCAATCGCATCAAAAGCGTTAGAGAAAATATTCAAAAACACTTGGGAAATTTGGACGCCACGGCACTCCAGCAGATGAGGCCTTTTGCCAACGATATGAATCGGGATCCCATGGTTTTTAAATTTTTCCCGACAAAGTTCAAGAGTGTCATCGATAATACTAGAAATCGTTGTTTCAGCGAAGGGATCTTTGTCGGCGTGTCTTGCAAAGGCCTTCAGGCCATGAATAATTTTTGAAATTCTTGTTGTCGTGTCATGAATCGCTAGTAATCCAGCATTAAAAGTGACCGGGTCCATTTTATTTTCATCGACTTGCTTTTTTAGAAGCCAAGCCTTGCCTTGAATGATGGCCAAGGGATTATTAATTTCGTGGGCGATTCCGGCGGCCATTTCGCCAAGGGTTGCCATTTTTGAGGCTGCTAAAAGTTTTCCTCGTTCGTTATCTAAGGCTTCACCAGCCGCCATTTTATCAGAAATATCTCGAATTAAAAAAGAGGCCAGTCGCCTCTGGCCACTGGTTCCTTGAATAGGGTTTACTTTAGCGGAAAACCAGCCTTTTTTATTTGGAAATTGAAATTCTAAACTGAGGGCCCGATTCAGGCGAAAGGATTGCAGCATCACGGATTCAAATCCGATGCCGAAATAACCAAAAACATCTCGAATATGATGTCCGATGATTTGCTCTGCAGGTAAGAAAAGTAATTTTGGATTCGACGTCCACAAGTCAATGAAAAGACCGGACTCATCGACCACCAAAATCAGGTCATCTAAAGAGGACATCAAGGCTTCCAAGGAAAGATTATTTTTACGAACATCTGTAATATCGCGGGCCATAGAAAAGACAAGGCCGTCTTGATCTGCTTTTTTAAAGGACCAGCTGAGGTATCGATAAGTGCCATTTTTATGTTGGAATCGACCATTAATAAAGGGCTGTTCAGATCGAGAATCATTTTGCGCGGATTCGTTCTTGAATTGGCCCTGGTCTTCAGGATGTAGAAATTCACTCAATTTTTTTGATTTTAATTCTGAAGAAGCCCAGCCAAGCTGAACTTCCCATGACGGACTGATTTCAACGGCAAAACCGTCAGAGTTGATAATTAAAAATAAATCTTTAGCCTCTTTAAAAAAGCTTTCGAAGAGTCCCATCTGAAAATGTTAATATTTGATTTTGCTTAATGGCAGGCAAATTTCACTGGATCAGACTTTAATAGGTCTTTTTTAAGCTCAGTAAAGTATCTTGTAGGTAGTCAGCTAAGATACTTCGCATATCGTCCAGGGTCAGTGAATCCTTCTGAAGACCCGCTTTTGCAATCAGGCGATTAAGCTCTTGCTCCATTGTGTCGCTGGGAAGTCCCGTGGATTCAATCACCGTTTTAATTAAAGCCTCACCCATAAAGCCTCCATGCTAGTTTGGGTTTATTCTACCTACTTCTTGGACAGCCCCATTCGACCAAAGGGTTAGGAACTTTTCAAATTTCTAAATGAATCAAATAAGAATCTGGCCCTTAGCCTCGACGGCTTTGAAGGAGCTAGGACTAGTTTAAGTGAGACAGAAAATATTAGTTATTTCCGGGTGCAAAATTGCGTGGTTTCCCAGGCATTGGTGGCGGCGCTTGCGGTGGCGGCAAGGGGCTTACGCCATCTGGATCAGCATCACGGAATCTATTGAATTTGCCATCAAAGCGAAGCTTTACAGTGCCTGTGGGACCATTTCTTTGTTTACCAATAATGACTTCGGCATGGCCCATCTTTTCAGGGTCTTCTTTGTCGTAATAATCTTCTCTGTATAATAAACCAATCACGTCAGCATCTTGCTCGATCGATCCTGATTCTCGCAAATCTGACAACATGGGCCTGCGATCCGATCGGCCTTCAACACCCCGATTTAACTGGGCCAGTGCAATGACAGGAATATTCATTTCTTTGGCGATTGTTTTAAGACTTTTAGAAATTTCAGCAACAGCACGCTCACGGCTTTCCACACGCTGCTTTAAATCCATCAACTGCAAGTAGTCGATCACAATCAGATCAAGGCCGTGCTGAGCCTTCAGACGCCGACAGCGGGCGCGAATCTCGAAAGGACTAATGCCCGGCGTATCGTCGATAAATAAGGGGGCCTCGCTTAAGAGGCCGGCGGCATTGATCAGTCGAGGCCACGAGCTATCTTGAATTTTTCCACTTCGAAGCTCTTGCATGGAAACCTTGGCTTCGGCCGAAAGCATCCTTGTCATGACGGCCTCTTTTCCCATCTCGAGGGAAAAATAAGCCACAGTCTTTTTCATTTTTATCGCTGCATGGCCGGCAATATTTAAACTAAAAGCGGTCTTACCCATAGAAGGACGAGCCGCAAAAATTGTGAGCTCGCCGCCATGAAGCCCTGCGGTCATTTTGTCAAGCTCTGCAAAACCGGTTGCAAGGCCCGTAATATCGGCTTTCCGCTTGTACAGCTCTTCAATTCTTTCAATGCTGGTTTTTACGATTTCCATAGAGCCCACCAGGCCCGTTTGATTATTGGATTCGCTCACTTTAAAAAGTTCAGCTTCGGATTGATCCAAGAAAACTTCAACGTCCTGATAGTCTCCCGAGTAGGCTTTATCAATAAAGCGCGTACTGGTTGTAATCAGCTTTCGAAGTAAAGATTTTTCACGGACGATGCGGCAATAAGAAAGGATATTGGCCGCTGAAATGGTTTTTTCTAATAAAGAAGCCAGGTACGACGATCCACCAATAGGCTCGAGTTCTCGTTTAGTTTCTAATAAATTTGAAATCGTTAAAAGATCAGGACGCTCACTTTTTGCATGAAGTTCTTTGATCGAGCGGTAAATTATCTGGTGGGCCGGCTTATAGAAATCTTCTTCGGTCAGTAAATCTGAGACCTGGTCAAAGGCGGATGCTTCCAGCAACAAGCCACCTAAGATGGATTGCTCGGCCTCGATATTTTGAGGCGGAAGTATTGCGCTCATCGATCCCCCTTGGCCATCCCCCCTGGACAGCTTTGATTCTAGCGGCAAAACAAAAGATGCGGGCAACAAAGTTGAAAGCCATGGTGAGCCCGCATTCAGTCTTTAATTTATTATATATTAATTAGTTTTTTTGACACGAATCTTATAGTTGTCAATTTTCTTCTTCAAAGTATTACGATTGATTCCCAGCATCTGGGCTGTTTTCACCTGATTGCCATTATAGGCGCGTAAAGCCAGCTCTAGGAGCGGCTTTTCGACCTGTTCGATCACAACATTATATAAACCATTCAGGTCTACTTGGGCTTCTTTTTGCTGTTGAAAAAGAACCTCTAATTTACTTTTTACCAGCTTTTCCAGGCTCACTGACTGAAGATTAGCGACGAAGAGATTATCAGAACTGTTCAGGTTCGGCGTCATGGAACTCCTATGTGTTATCGTTACTTGAAAGGGCAACTTCGATGATGAAGCTGCAGGTTTCTATACTCCGCGTGTTGCAGGAGACCAGATATACTTATGTAGCTGCAATTGCAACCTTGCAGTTGAATTTTTTTGCAAAATATTTTCTGCCAACCAGCGTTCAGATACTTGGTTGTATGATGGGCTGTATAAAACAGTAAATTTTTTATTTAAACCATATTGACTACAGAATTCTTCTGACCA
>JAYWEU010000288.1:0-8720 GCA_043779385.1 Pseudobdellovibrionaceae bacterium | reverse complement strand
ATATGGTCTCTTTTGTTGATGAATGTCGTTTTTCAAAAAAAATAATTGGTTGGATTCAGCAAAGATTTTCAGTGCAACTTTTCTCTGTTTCCGTCAATCGAACTAAAAAAATGGTAAGTCATGCTAAGATATCCTTTGAAATGGGCTTAGTATGATTCGTAGGCTTTGCCATTTGATTTTAGCCTTTTATTATTCTAAGGGCGAAAGGAAGTTTCAAAAATCTTTGTCTGCTCTTGAGCGAGTTCAGCGAGAAAAGCTTAAAAAAATTCTTTTCTCGTTGCAAGATACTCAGCAGTGGGGAGCCTTTTCGCCCCATTTGACCTTTGAAGAACTTGTTCAGAAAATTCCTGTTCGGCAATATTCAGACTACCGTTCAACGGTTGAGCGACAGAGGACTTGTCAGGAAGATATCTTATCAAAATCGGTGGTTCGCTACGAGCCAACAAGTGGGTCAACAGAGGCGTGCAAGTGGATTCCTTATTCATCAGGATTTCTTGAAGAACTTAATTCCGCTGCTAGAGTTTGGATGGGCGATGTTTATCATCGGTTCCCAGGAGTAAAAAAGGGTCTGCATTATTGGTCGTTGTCATGGCTTCCCGAGGATTTACGGGGGCTGACCAGTTCAAATGATGCGGACTTATTTCCATCCTTTCAAAAATGGTTTTTAAAACAAACCATGGCTGTTCCCGCTGAAATTGCCTTAGTGAAAAATCCCGAAGCCGCTTGGTGGGCAACACTGATGTTCTTGGCTGCACAAAAAGATTTGGCCCTTGTTTCGGTATGGAGTCCAACTTTCTGGTTGAAAGTGACAGAAGATCTTCGCAAAAATTGGTCTGATATTTCTATGGCTTTGACCGCCGGTTGTTGGGGGAGATTTGAAATTGAACTTAATCAAGAAATAGGTGTTGCTCCGCAAAGAGATTTGACGATCGACTTTCCAGACTTGAATAAGTTATGGCCTAAGTTGGCTTTGATTAGTTCTTGGGATTCAGCCTCCAGCACTCCTTGGGCTAACAAAATCAAATCAGAATTTCCCAATGCGGAATTTCAAGGGAAAGGTTTATGGGCCACTGAAGGAGTTGTGACGATTCCTTACCAGCAAAAAAAATGTTTAGCCTTTCAGACGCATTTCTTTGAATTTAAAGATCTTGAAACAGGGCAGACTTATCCTTCCTGGGATTTAAAGATTGGCCGCGAGTATCAGCCAATCCTTTGGACCTCCACGGGATTGCTGCGCCTTTCATTGCAAGACCGCGTGCTGGTCACTGGGTTTTTAGAAAGTGTTCCATGCTTTGAATTCATATCGCGCATACAAAGCACTGATCTTGTCGGAGAAAAGATCGATGCATCCTGGGTACAAAAACTTTTTGAGTCTTATCCACAATGGAAGGCGATCGCATTGGTTGCTGTCCGAGACCCTCAGCCACATTATTACCTTTGCGGGGAAGCTGTGGATGGTGTTGATATTGAAGCGCACCTTTGTCAGCTTCATCATTACCGAGTAGCCCGCGAGCTTGGACAGCTTGCGCAAGCGCAAGTGACTAAGATCGATGATGTCTTTACCTTCTGGGGCAAGTTTGGAAAAAGCGGTCTGCTCGGACAAAATAAACCCGAAGTTCTGATCGCTACAGAGTTATTTCAATCTGTTTAAGTCCTAGATTAAGTTGTTATCAACCCAGGCTTTGTACGCCATTCAAATTTTTTAGCTGGAAAAAAGTAATCCAAGACTGGAGTGCTCAGCGATAAGAAAACCAATGAAATGATGAGGCCCGGTTGGATGTCCCGAGCAAGTTGAAGATAAATTCCTACTAAACCAATCATCACGCCAAAAATGATTCTTCCAATTTGTGAATTTGGAGTGCTTTTGGGGTCTGATATCATAAAAAACGTAAAGATCAAAAGCGAGCCCATTTGTAAACGTTTAAAGGGCGAACTCCAGTCATCGCCGTGCCAAAATGTATAAGCAAAAAGGCTTAAGGCATAGGTTCCAAAGAAAGCCATGCTGACATCAGTACGACAAGCCTTATTGGTTACGAATGTTCCCATGCAGGCAATGAAGAAAGCTAAAATGGCCCCATTTTCCCACTGGCCTGGGTTGATGCTGACTTGCGAGGTTCCCAAGATTCCTAGCACTAAAGCAAAATTTGTAGGATTGAAGATATGCTTTCCATTCCAACGAAAAATAAACTTACTTAAAATAGCAGCAGCTGCCAAACCTAAAGACAGAGTCAGTGAAGGACATCTCATTAGAATGCTGAGGGACAGCCCCGAGATCAATGCACTTTTCCATTGAAAATGGGGAAGCCCACAAAATCGAGTCGCAGCGTATTGAGTTACGAGGGCAACTCCAAGAATTGCCGCAATCCAAATAATATTTAGATCAAATTTCAACCACACAAGGCCATAGATCAGCATGTTTGCTAATACCATAAGTTGAAAGTCGCGAGGGTCTTTTGTCAGAAAAGAGTTTATTTTTTCTTTCACGAAAGCTCCGTAGGTTCTTTAACTAATTTTAAGTGAATATTTATCATGAGCCTAGGAGCCTGATAAGGCTAGTTTTTTGATAAGAAAACCGGAAAAAGTTAATCTTCGTCCGGTGTTCTTTTGGGATCCGTCTAATAGGGGACATAGCTTTGGTAAACTTAAGAAAAGTCAAAAGGCCTTAGGGACATGGTGGGAACACTTAGGGCCCGCTCAGGAGTGACTGGGCTTATGGAATTACTTATAAGCCGTGATCGAAGAGTCAAATGGCCGCCTCTAGCGGTTAGTTAATTCAACAACTAAGTTGCCAGATCGGTTCGTTAGTACGCAAGTTTCAATTTTAGGATTGCCCAATGCAGACAATGCCATCGGCAAAACCCTCAATACTTCTTCCGGGGGAACGGATATATCGAATCTTTAAATGGTCGAATGCGCGATGAATTTTTAAATGGCGAAATATTTTTTACACTGCTATAAGCTCAAGTTTTAATTGAAAGATGGCGATACAATTATAACACGAAACGGTTGCACAGTAGTTTGGGTTATAAACCGCCAGCGCCAGAAACTTTACAGCCTAAACTGATGGAGCTTGTGATGTAAAGCTTCTCGATGTAAGTGGTATTAACAATGGGGTTGGCTCAAAGGTAGGCGGGCATTATAAGTTCGATATGAGTTAAGTTTCGAATATCTTTGGCGAATATTTTTTTTGGCACTTGAGTGGTGAAAGTCTAAAAATCAAAATCAAAATTTTTTCTGAAGGCTTTTTGGGGACAAAAACAAAACCCGCTTTTTAAAGCGGGTTCTATTGAGTATTGGCTGTGTCAGAAGGTAGTGATTTCTTATCAATCTTGTAAGAGCGACGTCTGACAACTCTCGCAAACATCCAAAGAGCAACTAAACCAATGACTCCAGCAGGAGAGCCGACTAGACGTCCCTTCTGAAAACATTCATAACCATATGGAACGAAACAAAAAACTGCCGCGATAATCCAAGTTAAAGGCGAATTGGATAACGCTTTAAAGAAGCCACTGACCTTTGTAGAAGACATAAACCGAAGCTATACTGGCGAGGGTTGTCGGTCAAAAATCCAATCTTAAAAAAGCCCAGACCCCATAAAATCGTTATAGCTTTTTAGACTAGCCAGAACGGGGACCAAAATCGCAGTCTGTGAAGATTTATAAATTTTTGTGGGAAAAATCGTTCACCGCAAATCTCGTCCCCACGACCTTGAACAAAAGGGTCGATTTAATGATCTGACCATTTAAGCGGGCGTTATTGATTTTAAAGAAATTCGTTCCCATGCAGTTCCCACCGCAAAACAAACTTTAAATTTTTTCGTGGGGATGAACCCGGGATGTAAAAATCCCGCGATCAAAAACATTCGCGGGATTTAAAATATAAAGATTCAAATCCGAGAGGCAATCAGTCACACCACTTTAATGCGGAAGAAATTACGTGAACTCCACAGGTTTAGACTCAGTTGTTGCAATGACGGGGCATAAGGATCTAAAGTTGGCTGCGCATTATTCTAAAATTGACGGCGAGGTTCAAAGAGAAACATCGCTTAAGATTTTGGATCATATCCAGCAGTTGGGTTACGCTGAAGAGAAGAAAGTGGCTCAAGAAAACGCGCATGATTTTTCAAAAATTGCAGAGGTAGTTCAAGTCGAAAATGTACTTCCATTTCGTAGATTAAAAGGAGGCTAAAATGGGTCGAAAAACACGAAATAGGCTGATAAAGGCTGATATGGACTTTTTCCAAAAAAAATCTTCAATGATAACAATAGGATAAGTGCCCTATGCCAGAACTTCCCGAGGTTGAAACCGTTCGTTGCGGTTTAGAAGAGATCCTTGCTCATAAGCCACTGCTTAAAAAAATTGAGCTGCGCAGGCCTGATTTGCGTTTTCAAATCCCAATAAAAAAAATTCGATCTCTTGAAGGACAAGCTATTCTTTCCGTCGGGCGACGGGCGAAATATCTTTATTTTGAAACGGCGAAGGGCTTCTTAATTTCACACTTAGGGATGACGGGCAGTTGGCGCATCAAAACGGAAGCAGAATTTGGGACCCATGATCATGTCATTCTACATTTTTCTGAAGGGCTGAGTTTGATTTATCGGGATCCGCGTCGCTTCGGAGTTTTTGATTTTTCAAAAGATCTTTTGGGAATGCCTTTTTCTTTGATGGGACCAGAGCCTTTTTCTGAGGATTTTTCAGCCAGCTATTTGAAATCCAAATTAAAAGGCAAAAAGGTGCCGATTAAAAATATTTTGATGGACCAGCGCCTGGTGGTCGGAATTGGGAATATTTATGCCAGTGAAATTCTTTTTGAGTGTGCCATCAAGCCGCAAAAAGCCTCAGGTCGCGTGACTTTTTCACAACTAGAAATGATTGTTGAAAAAACGCGGTCGGTTTTGCAAAAGGCAATTTCGGCAGGGGGATCGACACTACAAGATTTTGCTCACACCAACGGCGATTCGGGAAAATTTCAAAATGAATTTTACGTTTATGCAAAAGCCGGCGAAGCTTGTCGCCTTTGCGGGGCATTGATTAAAACTAGATCAATGGCCGGCAGAAGTACCTTTTGGTGCGCAAGATGTCAGCACTGATAGATTTGGAGTTGTTTCCGCGTTTTGAATAGGCTAACGTCCAGAGTTGTGAGGGCTATTTAAATGCCATTTTTAATTAACGGAAGGACTATCCATGAAATCTTTAGTTGCAGCCTTATTGGTGACTCTCGCTCTAACAACCGGCTTCACTTGTTCTAAAAACACAAGCACAGAAGTGAACAAAACAGAAGTGGCTCCACCGCCAGTTCAAGACCAAATGGGTGCTCCAGCTCCTGCAGAAGGTTCAGCTCCGGCGACTGGTGAAGCAGCGCCTGCGACTGAGCCTGTAGCTCCACCTCCAGGTCACTAATTCCTGCTCGAGTAAATGCTAAATATTTTTTGAAACAGGACTTCTTCTAAAAGAGGTCCTGTGTTTTTTCAGGCCCTTTGAAACTCCGTCTTGCTCTTACAATTTGATAAGAGTTTAATTATAGAGTCATCAAAGGAGATCATCTTGGAAACCATGCCGTTTTATGGAATTCTTTGCCAGCAATTGCCCTGCGGCGTTTGCGTGGCGCTTGTCATCATTGTACTTTTATTTTTGGGATTTTTTAGCAGTCCCTTGATTGTTTGGGCGATCGTTTCGGTCTTGCTTTTGTTTTGCATTGGGGCGCCCTCGGCGATCATCGCAGGAGCCGGTATCGTATTTCTGATTTTCCTAATCAAGCCGTTGCGAACAATTTTAGTTTCAAAATTGGTTTTAGCCCTTTTTAAAAAATTAGAGCTTGTGCCAAAAATTTCGGAAACAGAGCGCGTGGCTTTGGAAGCCGGAGTTGTGTGGATTGAAAAAGATTTATTTTCTGGAAAACCTGATTTTAAAAAAATCTTAGCCGAGCCTTACCCAAATCTAACAGCGGAAGAAAAAGCCTTTATGGCAGGCCCGGTGGAAAAACTTTGTGAGCTGATCGACCCATGGAAAATCTGGCAGAAAAAAGAAATTGGCCAAGATGTTTGGGATTACATTAAAAAAGAAAAATTCTTAGGAATGATTATTCCCAAAGAATATGGTGGTTTGGGCTTTTCAAACTTAGCGCACTCTGAAGTGATCATGAAACTTTCGTCGCGGTCCTTGCCAGCGACGATTTCCGTCATGGTGCCGAACTCCTTGGGGCCAGCGGAACTTTTAATTCATTACGGAACTCAGCAACAAAAAGATTATTTATTACCAAGGCTTGCCAGTGGGGAAGAAATGCCTTGCTTCGGATTGACCGAACCAATGGCGGGCTCTGATGCCGGATCCATCACCTCGTCAGGAATTTTGTTTAAAGGCGAAGACGGCAAACTTTATATTCGCTTGAACTGGAATAAGCGTTGGATCACTTTAGCGGCGATTTCAACGATGATTGGTTTGGCCTTCCGATTGCGTGACCCTGAAAAATTATTAGGTAAAGGCGAAGATGTTGGAATCACTTGCGCCCTAGTTCCTGCAAACCTGCCGGGTGTGGTTGTGGGCCGAAGACACGATCCTTTGTCTGTTCCATTCTATAATTGTCCTACCCAAGGGAAAGATGTTGTGATTCCTGTTGATGCTGTTGTTGGCGGCGTTTCAGGACTGGGCGGTGGCTGGGGAATGCTAATGGAGTGTTTGGCGGCCGGGCGGGGAATATCCCTTCCAGCCCAAGCCACAGGTGGATCTAAGTTGGTTTCTAGAGTTGTTGGAGCGCATGGCATGATTCGCCGTCAGTTCGGAGTTTCCATTGGAAAATTTGAAGGTATTGAAGAGCCGATGGCCCGCATCGGAGCATTCACTTATGGTTTGGAAGCCATGAGAAAATTCACAGTCGGTGCGCTAGATAAAGGAATTAAACCGCCGGTGATCACGGCCATCCAAAAATATTATTCGACCGAGTGGGGTCGAAAAGTGATCAATGATGGAATGGATATCATGGGCGGTGCCGGAATTTCATTGGGGCCCCGTAATTTATTAGCTGAAATGTATGTTGCGACTCCGATTGGGATTACAGTTGAAGGCGCAAATATCATGACCCGAACTTTGATCGTTTTTGGACAGGGCGCGCTTCGCGCCCATCCCTATGCTTTTGCAGAAGTGAAAGCCATTGAAGCTAATGATGCCAATGCGTTTGACACGGCTTTTTGGGGTCATATCGGGCATGTTGTCAGAAACCTCTGCCGCAGTATTTTATTATCTGTGACTCGGGGTTATTTAGCGGCAACGCCAGACGCTCATCCTAAAACTAGAAATTATTATCGCAGGCTTTCTTGGGCCAGTGCTAGTTTTGCAATCATGGCTGATATTGCCATGGGTGCGCTGGGTGGTTCTTTAAAGATGAAAGAAAAAATCACGGGCCGATATGCAGATATCTTGGCTTATCTTTACATCGCAAGTGCAGTGCTAAGACGTTTTGAGGCCGAGGGTCGCCCCGAAGATCATTTGCCGTTCGTTCATTACAACTTAAAGCTTTGCCTGCACGAAATTCAAAAATCCTTTGACGGAATTTTTGATAACTTGCGAGTCCCAGGTTTACGTTGGTTTCTAAAAGGATGGGTGGGCGCCTGGTCACGGATTAATTCTTTGGGCTCACAAGCTTCTGACGGATGGTTGCACGCCATTTCTTCTGAAATGTTAGAAGATGGAAAAATGCGCGAAGACCTGACCGAAGGGATTTACATTCCAAAAGATCCAAAGCAAGCCTTGGGGCGCTTGGAGCATGCTTTCAAAGCGGTTCACCGCGCCGAAGCAGCTGAGAAGAAAATCAAAAAAGCGATCAAAGATGGTGTCCTGCCAAAGAAAAAGGTTTATTTGTTATTGGATGATGCCAAAGCAAAAAATATCATCACCGGCGATGAACATCGAATGATTTTGGAATCCGATGCCATCAGGTATGATGCAATCTTGGTGGATGATTTCAGCGAAGACCAATATCACGGTCGAGCGCCGTATCCTTAAATTCGGAAGGCGGCCTTTTTAGGTTAAGGTTATCTTGAAAAATAAAAAAGGCTCTGTTTAAAACAGAGCCTTTTTTATTTCTGTAACTTTGTTTTCAAACTTACATAGGAACGCAAGCGATCGCGACATACCTGAAGTCTTCGCTTTTGTTTTGTCAGAAGAAACAAGTTCATACGATCCAGGTTTGTTTTTTTGAGCGCCCACTGCAGCTCGCGCGTCGAGCAAGCTCTTCCAAACAACACGCTCTCCCTTTCCTAGCGTGCTTACGAATTCCAAAGGAATTCGTAAGGCAACAACGAACCCCAGAAAACACTAAAAATAGAAAATTAATCTTTAGGCGTTAGCCTAAGCGTGGGACTTCGCCATCGTCGACTCAGTGATCACAGTCTCACGCACAACCACAACTTTAATCTGACCAGGGTAGCTGCACTCTTGCTCGATTTTTTCAGCGATTTTTACGCTTAAATGCATAGCCTTCACGTCATCAACTTTGCGACCGTTGACCATGACTCGGCATTCACGACCACCACTAAGAACGTAACAATCCGTTACACCTTCAAAGCTTCGGGCAATATCCTGCAGTTCAGTGATTTTTTGATTGTAGGATTCAAGGGTCGATCTGCGAGCTCCTGGACGGCCGCCTGACATCGCATCAGCCGCGATCACTAGGTAGGCCAGATCCGAAGCTGGAGCTACGTCATTATGATGGGCGCGCACATTAT
>JAYWEU010000287.1:0-3307 GCA_043779385.1 Pseudobdellovibrionaceae bacterium | reverse complement strand
GGCCGGCAAAGCTTTTGCTTGGCGAAGAATTTCTGGAAGATTTGTCAGTTGAGCATCCAAAGTAGCTCGGGGAATTCGATATTCATTTTCGCCCACTTTATTGACAATATTTCCACCGCCAAGGCCAGGAATTTTTGCCGTGGTGCCGAAGCTGACTTTGCTGTCAGTTTTAATTTCTAAATATTCCAAGCGATTGCTATTCATGTTTCGTAAAATCACTTTCATACGTTCCACTTTTTCAACCGTAGCCAAACCCTCGATTTCTTTTTTTGGAGTGTAAGAAATAACTTGGTTTTTAGACTTTACTTCGATAGCAGCGATCGATCGCTCAGGATTTGAATGCACCAAGGTGCCAATCAAAACCAAGGGCAATTGCGATAAAACCGGGGGAGCATCTTTTTGACCACCGCCATTTTCACCCTGCAAAGCGGGCGCAATAATTCCATCAGAAGAAAAAATATTACGACTGACTAAAGTGTTAAAGGCACCCGAATCTAAGCCCGTTGTAATAGCGGCTGGCTTTGGATGAGCAGGGGGAGTTTGTGTGGGAAGCATACGATCGCGAAAGGCCAGAATTAAAATATCAGCCGTCGCAAAAGCTAAAAACAAAACAAAAAGGTAAGGAAAAAATCCCTCCCAAGCAGGCCTTGGACCCGATTGGTTTTTTGTGCCTCTCATGATGCTTCACATCCTTCATCTTAAAAACGTATTGTTCTTTAGATGTGATGCTAGCAAATGAGCAAGCCTATGGCATGGGAAAAAAAATCCCTAGACCTCGACTTAAGGGCAATATTTCGTTTCAATTTCGCCGATGGTCGCGCGTTTTACAGCATTGCCACCTTTAAACTTTGTAGCATCCAGCGATGTCCAATTGATGCCATCTTTACTGCGATAAGCTTTTTGATTCGCATTTTCTTGATTCCAACCGCTAAGAAGGGCGATAAACGTTCCAGTTTTTGGATTATAGGCTGTGGCCGTTTCCCAATAAGGAGGCGAATCTTGGCCGTCAAGTTTTGTTATTACGTTGGACCAACTAAGGCCATCTGAGCTGAACCATGTTTTGCCACCGGACCAAGCTATAAACTGTGAGCCATTAAAAATGGGCGGACTCCATATGCTGCCCATTTTGACAAGGGTCCAAGTTTTACCGTTGTCCGTTGAGCGGGAGACATTCCCCTGAAAAGTACCTTCTTCGTAGGAAACGGAAATAATAACGCCGTTCCCTTCGGCAAAGTACCTCGCTCCCGTATTCCCGACGAAGCCTGGATTAGCTACAAGAGCCCAAGTTCTTCCTTGGTCGTAACTCATTGCTAATTTTTGATCAGAGCTGGTGATAAAAATTTTATCATTCAAATGAGTGACGTTAAGATGAATCAACTGAGAGATGACATAATCGGTTTCTGGATTTTTTATTTGGAGCCAATTTGTTCCATTATTTGTTGAGGTGGACCAGAGCCCACCTTCGGTGGCGTTAAAAAGAAAATCTTTACCAGCAGCAACTCCACCGCCCCAACTGCCATCGTGGATTGTTGTCCAATTAACACCATCTCGGGATCGGCGAAGTGTGCCGTTGGCTCCCCAACCGTAATTGGCATAAAAATATCCATTTCCCGCATCCAAGCCGTGGCTTGATGTTGGCGAATGATCTCCAACATCAGCGCCAATATCAGATCGGTCGTTGATCCAAGACAAACCATCATCGCAAGACATCAATGTTCTGCCGCCATGGCCAACTGCAAAGAAAATATTTTTCATCCCATTCACTGGGGGCGGAGCCGTTGTAGTTTGTAGGACTGTCCAAGCATAATCCAGGGCGGTTGAATTCCCGGAGCTGTCTTTAGCTTGAACCGAAAATTGGTGGTTCGCGACTGACAAATTGAGCAAAGTTAAAGGACTTGTGCAGTCAGTGTAAGCGGCGCTATCCAGTGAACACTGAGTCGATACAATTCCTGATCCTGCATTTGTGGGACTAAAAACAAACTGAGCAGAGAGTTCTGTTGTTGAGGCGGAAGGAGTTTGTGTGAATTTAAGTGTCGCCGGAATCTGTGACTGGGATAGTAATGTTGTTCCAGAGGTGAGGCCGTTCAGGCTTTGCATTTTATTAGAACAATTTTGGAACGGGAATAAGACCAATAAAATCAGAATATTTAAAAGGGTCCTTTGACAGAAGTGCATATGCTATCCCCCACGGATATATACATTATCCCACATGTTTGGGCCGGTCGTGTTGATTCATTTGCGATAAAAGATTAATTAAGTCTCAAATCAAGATGTCTTAATATGAAACAGCTTTCAGTTTAAAAATCTCAGGACGATTCGGTTAATTTAGTTTTGACGATAAAACTTCGAACGGTGGAGGATTTTGTCAAACAGATCGGCAGAGAGGCTGGATCTCATTTTAGAACTGTATTCTTAGATTTATTTTTAGAGCCGCAATTTAGCCAACAAAAAAAGGTTCTATCTCGACATGATTCTCATTGTTAGGATGAAGAAAAGAAGGCGAAGGTTGATCTGGCTGTGCCATGCAGTAAAGCCCGTAAGGAATTCTGGCGCCAACCCATCCTGGCGGTTTTCTTAAATGCAGATCCGATCGCATTTGGGTGTAGACTAAAAATTCATTTTCTTCTGATTCATTGTAGGCGGCATGCGCTAAATTATCAAAAATATCTTCATTGTCAGCATTCAAAAAACACAAATATCTAAAATGCATAGGAGCTTCCCGCTGCAGTCGGGTGATTGGTTTTGTTAAGGTTCTTGTCCATCCCAAAAGTTTTCCAAATTTTAAAAATTGTCGAAAGTTATGAGCGACCAAAGAATACTGCAAGGGAATGAATTCTTGCACCCGTTGTGATGACCAGGGAGCTACGCAACCGACAATATTTTCAGTAGAATCGTAAGC
This sequence comes from Pseudobdellovibrionaceae bacterium, assembly GCA_043779385.1. GTDB lineage: Bacteria > Bdellovibrionota > Bdellovibrionia > Bdellovibrionales > Bdellovibrionaceae > JAYWDA01. Next base: position 408 of record JAYWEU010000287.1, on the reverse strand, counting down.
GATCAAAAAATTTTCAATCTGCAGACCTTCCCAGCGTTTGAGCTTGTCTTCAAAGCTTTGCCGATCCCAAACGGTGGAAAGGTCTCGGGGCCTAGATTTTTTTAAAATATAATCAAACAATGCGTCTTGATTTTTAAAATTGCCACGACGGATATGAACGCTTTTTAAAGGGCTTCTGGCCCATGGAAATTGACCGTGCAGACTGATCAAATTAAAACGACGAAAGAGGAAATAGCGCGGCAGAGGTCGGCGCAACTGGTGTGGACGTACAAAAGCATTCAAAGCTTTGGCCTCGGCCATATTTAAAATTGAAAAAAAATGGGCAATGTTGAATTTTTTTTCAATTTCACTCATCACAGGTAAAAAATGTTGGGCCCAGGCTAAAATGGCTTTGCGGTTGGATGAAAT
>JAYWEU010000286.1:0-22914 GCA_043779385.1 Pseudobdellovibrionaceae bacterium | reverse complement strand
TTAAACAAAGGTCAGACTGATGGACTGATTTGGCGGAGAGAGAGAGATTCGAACTCTCGTTAGGGATTAACCTAAACACGCTTTCCAAGCGTGCGCCATCAGCCACTCGGCCACCTCTCCGTGATCGGAACGAAACAAAGTTTTAAATCAAATCTTAGTCTAATTCAATGGATTGAATCGCAGCATCTACCAGCTATTGGTCCTGTATTTCTGGTCTTTTGCTTTAAAAGGCCCTGCCGATATGGCCAGTGAAGATTGACAACGGATAATTAAAGATAATAATGGATAAATATGGAAAACAGAGCTTATTTGGATTTTGACGAGGCCGTGCAGTTTCTAAAAACCACTCCCAGCACGATGTACAAGTGGCTGCAAGCGGGAAAAGTGCCGGGCCATAAACTAGGACGTCAGTGGCGATTTCTGCAAGATGAATTAGAGATTCATATTTCTGGCAAGGGGCCGCAGATCCAAACGCAAAAAGAATTATTGGAGCTACAGAACTTACTATTAAAAAGATCTAGGAGGGATCTAAAAATGGAAACAAAGAACCAAGTTTTAGCCGAGCAGTTGATTTGGGACGCTTACGATCACGGGACACGATTGATTCATGTGGGACCCCATCAAGGAAAATATGAAATCCGCTACCGGCAGCGTAAAGGATTCGACCATTTAACCTTAATGCAAGAGTCGACGTTTAATACTTTGGATCAAGGCTTAAGAGAAATCTCTTCCCCCATGCGAGAAGAAAATATGCGCCGTTTGCATTTGCAGCGCGAACAAGGGCAGGCTTTGCAAGTGCGATATCAGAAAATTGAAACTGTCGCAGGGCCGCGGATCACGTTGCAGCTTTGGAATCCGCAACAAGACGTTTTGCCCTTAGAAAAAATTTCGAACAATGATCCCGAAACCTTACAAATTTTCAAAAACTGGGCGAAGAAAAAAAGTGGGTTGATCATCGTTTGTGGCATAGCTGGATCTGGCAAAACAACGACTGTGCAGGCGCTGTTGCTAGAGGCTCAAAGCCTTAATCATGCGATCTTTACTGTGGAAAACCCCGTGGAAATAATGATGGAAGGGATCAATCAAGTCGAGCTTCCCAGGAAAACTGTCGACGAGTTTGAAATGGCGTTTGATCGCATCATGTATTCAGACCCAGATGTGATCGCCTTTGGTTTGGGGCACTATCAAGGCCTTGAAAAGATCACCGTTGAAAAAGCGCTGACGGCAGCCATGACAGGACATCTGGTGATCTTACAGTGGCACGCCAGTTCCTGTGAAGATGCACTGGCACAAATTCAAAATTATACGGATCAAAACCTGAAAGCCGCATTGATTGGCGCTTCCCATCAAAAGCTAGTGCCTTCAGAAAAAGGTCTGAAAGCAGTCTATCAATTCAAAGCGACAATTTAGACGACATAAATTCTAAAAATTATGACAACAAGTTCAACACTAAATCAGCAGTCTAATTTTGGGCTGCTGATAAAGTTGACAAGTGTGGTGTAAAAGCATAATCGCATTTTGAAGTGTTATACTAAGTCTAAGCTTTATGGATAAATATAAAATCATTCAAAAAATTGCAGCGGGCGGTATGGCCGAAGTCTTTTTGGCAAGGTCAACAGCGGCCATGGGCCTGGGCAAATTCGTTGCGATTAAAAAAATTCTTCCTGATTTAAGTGAAAGTCCGGACTTTATCCACATGTTTAAGGCCGAAGCCAGGGTTGCTATGCAACTTCAGCATCGTAATCTAATTTCTATTTATGATTTTGGAACAACCGACGGACAATGTTTTCTTGTGATGGAATTGGTGCAAGGTCTTAATTTAAGTCAGATCCTGCGCGAGATTCAAAAAAAGAAAGGCCAACTTCCGATGGCGATGGCTTTGTACTTGATCGCCGAAGCCGCGTCGGGGCTTTATTCGGCTCATGATATCACGATTCACCGAGATATTAGCCCCGCCAATATCATGATCAGTTATTCTGGTGAAATTAAAGTCATCGATTTTGGCGTGGCTAAGATCAGGGGTTACGGCGAAGAAACCCAAGCGGGTGTTCTAAAAGGAAAAATAAACTACATGAGCCCCGAACAAATAAAATGTGAACATCTGGATCATCGCAGTGATATTTTTTCATTGGGCCTCGTACTGTACGAGGTCTTAACTGGCTGTCGGGGTTACAAGGGTCGCGATCAAGAAATTCAGCCCATCCAAGAGCTGAATCACCATGTTGGCACCGAACTTATTGCCTGCGTTCAAAAGTCTTTAAGCCCCAGCCTGGATCAGCGGTTTCAAACGATGGACGATTTTTCCCGCGAACTGCGCCGCTTACTTCATAAAAATCATCCAGAATTTACGCCGACCGAGCTCGCTGAATTTATGAAAAAAGAATTCTTTCAGCATTATCAAAATTTACAAAATAGATTATGTGGTTATGAAGCCGACCAGCCGGAGGGCTTGAATGACGAAGAGCCCACTGAAATAACCAAAAGCCCGATGAGTTCAAGCGATGTCGTTGAAAAATTTGAAAGTAAATTTCTTTTCAAAATTCGAAAAAAATTTCGTATCCAAAGTAAGGACGATTTATGATAAAAAAACTTTTAAATGGAATTTCCGAAGCTTTAAAATCGTACGCTCATTTCTGGAGCCAGCGACTGGGTCACATCGGTTATCTGATTCCTGACCTCGTGTGGGATTCAAATTTTGTGATTGAAATTGCCAGAACCCAAGAAGATTTAGAAGCCATTTTTCGCCTGCAACACGAAAGCTATCTTTCCCGAGGATTGATGAAGCCCCAGGCATCAGGTTTGCGCTGTACGATTTATCATTTTCTTCCGCAAACCAACCATATTGTTGTAAAATATAAAAATTTATTGATTGCTTCGATGACTTTGGTGGCGGACTCGCCTTTAGGTTTACCAGCTGAAAAATATTTTACCGATGAAATTAATCAATTAAGGAAAACTGGCGAAGAGACTGTCGAGCTTTCATCTTTTGTTGTGGAGAAGGGATTTCAAGGCTGGTCTGAGGCTTTGGCTCACTTGTTGATGAAGTACGCGCTGAATTATGTCAAAAAATATATGGCGTCGGAACAGGTGATCTTGAATGTTCACCCGCAAGTCGCAAAGTCTTTTTGTAAGAATTGGTATTTCAGAAAAAAAAGTGAAGTGATTCGGTTTCATTCTGCGAAATCGGCCCAAACTGTCTTGCTGGCAAGGGCCTTGGATGGCAAAAGCCAAAATTATTTTTCTCGGTCATTTTCGTCCCTTCAGCATAGTAAAAATACGGCGGCCTTTATTGCCCTTGAGGACAGTCGATTTCGCTATCCGGGCACCAGTGAAGGGCAAATTATGCATCCAGTAATGACGCCCGATCTATTGCAGTATTTTTTCTTAAAACGAACGAATTTATATGAAGATTTGGATTTGGCCACGCGGCAGATCTTTCTAGAAATGTATTTGCAGTTTTTTGGCGAAGGAGAGATTGAAATATTTTTGAATCTAGAGCGCGATATGACCCTCAAAGAATTTCGCATTCCGATTTCTTCCCGAGCCGCAGTTCAGGTTGGCCAACAGGTTCTTTTAGGTCGCGTTCGCGACGTCACGGCCCGAGGATGTTTTGTCGAAGTTCCCAATGAAATTTTAGGAAGGCATACCAGCTTGTCTTTAAGTTTTAAATTGGGTGCCGCCCAAGTGCGTGTCAGTGGCCGAACCTCATGGCAGAACAATCAACTGCAACTGCGTTATGGGCACGGGTATGGCGTTCGTTTTGATCAGCAAATTCAGGAAGTTCAAAGTGAAATCAGAAACTGGTTACCGCTGAGGCGAGCTTCCTAGAAGGGCCTTTTAATAAGAAGGGCCCCAAACTTTTGCAATGACCACAATAATTAAAATGGGCCAAATGGCGTTCAGCAAAAAAGGAATCATTTCTTTAGCGATTTGCTTTTCATGGTCGTTCATAAACTTAGTCCTTGGTTGGAAGTCACCAACCTAGCAGAACATAGGCTCTCACAGCAAGGACCAGAATAAACTTGGTGGCCTTCTTGGCGACATTGCATCGTAAAAGTCGACGGTGACTCATCACATTTTTGGCTGCAAGAATTAGATATTGGAATATTCTTCTTTTCTGGAATGAAGCCCCGAAATTCTTCGCCTTTTTCTGAAAATACTGTGTAGCCAATTTGGAAAGTGTCGGGATGAAAGCTTAAGTGAAGGGTTTTTCCAAGCCCTAGCGCCAATAAACAAATTCCAGCAATGATGAAAATCAACTTCGCTTCGTTCTTCATAGATAAGATTCTACGGATTGCTTTATGAAAAGTAATTGCCTAATACTTCTGAGAAAACAAATACCTACAAAGGTCTACTAGAGATAATTGCGGATCAGGCCAGTTACTAAACCTCGGACGCTGACTTCCTCCGGTGAGTACCAAAGCGAATTCATCTTAGGATTTGAGGGTCGTAATTCAACCATCATTTCCTTCAGCTCCCCGTAGGGATAGGGCCGAAGATAGTATCGTTTAACGGTGGACTCATCCTCCACGGTAGCTACAACCAGATCCCCATTTTTGGCCGAAGGCTGGGATTGCACCAGAATCAAATCGCCATCCAAAATGCCTTCGTCGATCATTGAATCGCCTTCGACTTTAAGCACAAAGGTTTTTGAGGCATCGCGAACAAAGGATCTTAAAACAGGAATCGTCTCTCCGGACTCGACCCTTTCAAGGGGAATTCCAGCCGCCACTTTTCCTAAAAAGGGAAGGGCCAGGACCTCATCAGATGCTTGGAGAAGCGGTGCCTGACGAGGCCCTGACTGCGTTAGTTTTAAGTCATTACGAATTTTTTCAGAAGAGTGCAGCACTTCAAGTGAACGCTTTTGGTTTTGGTTCCAAGAGATATAGCCCTTATCGCGAAGTTGTTTTAAATAGTTCTGAACAGAATTAAACGATGAGAACCCAAAATTTTCCCTAATCTCTTGATAAGACGGGGAAACTCCAGAACTCATGATCTGCTCTTCGATAAAATGAAGAACTGTTTTTTCTTTTGGGGTCAGCGGCTTTGGGGGAGGGGCCGATGTCTTTTTTAAATTATTTTTCATGGGTACTTCCATATTATCTACTAAAGAGTTACACCTTCTATTTACAGTGTAAATTATATGGAAGTAAAGTGATATTTTTATGCCTGACCCAAGGTCCTATTTGGCTGAAGAAGTCACAGAAGGCTTCGGGGGTTCCGCTTTCAGATCGCTCATTTTAACAACGCTGCAATTTTGAAAACAAAGAATGATAATCGGGTTTACTATCAGCATCATGAAATAGCTGAAGCTCGATCGGCTCAGTAGTATTTCAAACATTGGTTACGACTCCTTTTGTTTTCGAAAACGAATTGATCTCTCTTTTAGTTTAGCTTGATTGAATAACCAGACCTAGGCCCAGGCTCGAAAAATCTCAAAATGGTGCAACAAAGTTTTTTAATCCTTTTCCCCGCCCCTTATTTAGAGAGAGAATAATGAACACAAGATGAACAAAAAACAGATCTTTTTCTTTCTGATGCTATTTCAAGCCCAGGGTTTTGCAAAAAACCCAGAGGCCGAAGGTGCGACTGCGACAGTCGTCAATGTCGAAGACGCCTGTCTGCAAGAATTGAAAGTTTTCCCCGGGCCCTTCGATGAAAAAGTTTTGAAAGCCGCCTGCAAAGAAGTTCAATTAGATCCCTTGTGTCTGAGTGTCGAACGAAAACCCATTTTTCATTATGATAAAGCCGGCACCACTCATGGCGGCGGCAAAAAAATCCTTGTGATCAGTGTGATTCATGGTGATGAGCGCCCGGCGGGCAGTGTGGGTCGATTTTGGCTTGAAAGATTGCAAACGATAGAGCCTCGTAATTCTTGGCGCGTGATTCCTGTTTTAAATCCTGACGGCGCAAAATATAAAACTCGTACGAACGCCCACAAAATTGATTTGAATCGAAATTTTCCAACGCGCGATTGGGATGAGGATGCCGTCAAATACTGGAAGGCGTCCTCATCGTCGAATCCAAGACGATTTCCTGGTGAAGAAGCGGGAAGCGAGCCAGAAACAAAGTGTGCTTTGAAATTGATCGAAGATTTTAAGCCGGATTTTATTGTCTCAATTCATACGCCACTGAATGTTTTGGATTTTGACGGGCCGAAAGTTAAACCGCCACCCTTTGATTACCTGCCATGGAAATCATTGGGTCATTTTCCTGGAAGCCTGGGGCGCTACATGTGGTTTGAAAGAAAAACGCCGGTCCTGACCGCCGAGCTGAAAGATGGACTGCCCGGCAGCTACAAGCCTTTTGAAAAACTTCAGGATGTGATTGGCACCTTAGTAAAGCTAGAAATTCCATCCGTCGAAATATCTTCGAAGACGGCTAAAAAAGCTAATGCAGCTGATGATTCGAAAGCGCCAAATTAATTTGCTCAATTCGGTCTGACTGGCTGACCACAGTATCGTGAATCTCAGACAATTTTTTCATTAAATTGACCTTAGCCAGGCGAATGGCTTCATAAATATCTTCATGAAAACCTTCGGCTTCAAGCTTGCTGTCTTCTTCTTGAAGAATAATAGCGATGCGAAACATATCCCGTAATTTTTTGGAACCAAGATCTTTTCCGTCTGTCTCAAGTTGAAGCGCCAGCTTATTTGGATCGCGTGAAATCACTGAAACAACAGTTTGCTCAGTGACGAAAGCTTCGAACTCAGCCAACTGTTGGTTTACGTAGGCCTTAACGTCGAAATCGTCTTCTAGCATCCCCACGGCATGATCTAAGCGTTGATTGTGAAGGTTTCCCATAGCTTACCTCCCTTGGCTTGTTTAATTATTTTATCAATCCCGGCGAGATTTTTCAGGTTTGGTCGAAGAAATAGACAAAAACTGCCTCAAAACTAATAGAGTCATTTTGGTGTCTCGACTTAAGACACCGTTTATAAAAATAATAGGTTGTCTGAAAATGAGACCTGGACCAAAATCTTGTTGCCGTCGGAGGAAGTATGGAAAACCAAAAAATTCAGCTGGAAGACTCCTGGAAAAAAAGACTTCTGCCTGAATTTGAAAAAGAATATATGAAAACTTTGAAAAGTTTTTTGAAGGACCGCCGGCTTAAAAAAAAAGAAATTTTTCCCCGCGGCAAAGAATATTTTGCAGCCTTAAATTTAACGCCATTTGAAAAAGTAAAAGTGGTGATCATGGGACAAGATCCTTATCATGGGCCCGATCAAGCTCACGGATTGGCTTTTTCAGTCAAGTCTGGAAGGCCACTGCCGCCATCATTGAAAAACATTTTTAAGGAATTAGTCAGTGATCAAGAAATTCCGATGCCGCAAAGTGGACATCTGCAAAAGTGGGCCGATCAGGGTGTGCTTTTACTGAATGCCGTTTTGACCGTTGAAAATGGAGCCGCCAATTCCCATCAAGGGAAAGGTTGGGAGCAATTTACCGATCAAATTATTCATGTTCTAAATGATCAGAAAAAGAATTTAGTTTTTATTCTTTGGGGCAGTTACGCCCAGAAAAAAGGGTCTTTTGTTGATCGTAAAAAACATCATGTGATCGAGTGCGTGCATCCATCACCGCTGTCTTCACATCGAGGTTTTTTTGGATCAAAACCTTTTTCTAAAACAAATGACTATTTAAAATCAACAGGTCAAACGCCTGTTGATTGGCGTTTATAAAATATTAAAATCGATAGATCAGCTGAGCTATAATGGCTTGAATGACATTGCTTCTTGTACCCACATCTTGAGCCATGCCACTGCGTTGAGTTTCATTAAGGGCTAGGCGTAAAGACAAACCTTCGCTCAACTGGTACTGGGTGCCGAATTCTAAACCAGTAAAATGATCAGCGCGAGCACCAGTGATCGTCGGTTGAGGGGAGCGTCCATTCAAATTAGAAAGCTGCTGATTCTGCGCCGAAATATCAAAGCTCCAATTTCCAAATTCAAAAACAATTTGAGCTAAATTTGTAGCGCCGACCGCATAGTAATAATCGTTGTGCTTAGGCTGTGGTAATCCTAAACCATCCTGGGGATTATACTCGTACTGATCAAGGGCGTAGCTTCTCACAGAAGCAAAATCAGCGTAGATATCCAAAACGGCCCGAATGCGCCAACCATGGGAGTAAGTCACCATTCGAAGAGTCGAGCCAAACACATGCACTGAGCCAATAAAATCAGAGCGCTTGGGATCCGCCGCCAAATTAAAAGGCGTGCGGTTATCCATAGCTTTCTTAGGGCCAATAAAAAAGTTATACCCTTGCAGGGATGCTGGGCTGCCATGAAAGCGTTGATCTTTTTCGTAATAAGCAGCCATGCCAATTTCTAGTGTTGTTTTGAAATCGTGATAAATTGAGTCCATCGATGGATCACGAAAGTGCTCTTTAAAGTCAATGCTAGTGATTAATTTTTTAGGCCCTTGAGGCGTATTAAAAAGAGGAATTTCTGAAGATCGATTTTTTGCGACACCGACGTTAGACATGATATTTAAATCTGTCCCTCGTCCCCTGTCACTGATGGGAATTAATTTTTCTAAGTCTTGCGGTGCCATAAAAATTGTCTGTAAGTTTTTTTTAATTAAAGAATTGCCATGTTCCTGCATCAATTTTTGAAGGGATTGTATAGTCCCCACAAAATAAGCTTCGATGGCCTCAATAAGGGATTCATTTTTAAGACTAAGAATCTGATGGTAATCTAGGATCATATTCCAAGTCATCGAAGCGATTTGCGAACAAAGCAATTGATCTAAATCTTTCAGATTCTGGGCCTGACAAATTAACGGCATTTCAAATTGTGAATTGATCTTGGACCAATTGATGGGCGTTTTTAATTTTGACAAGCTGCCTAACAAAACAGAAGTTGTGTCTTGATCCCAGACCAATTGAGCAGCTTCTTTATTTTTAATATCGTCAGTGACACCAAGGCCCAGCATCATATTCGCTTGCAGCGCTATTTTAACATAAAGTTTCTTTTTAAGATCCGACTCTAGAAACGAATAAATTTGTCCTGTGGATAAAGGCAAGGCGATCACAGAACCTTGTTTTTGTAATAAGGCCTGAGTTACAAAATGCCGTCGTAACCCCAGGGCATAATTTTTTTGTTCTAAAATATGATTAAGAAGATTTCTTAAGTAAAGATCGGTGTCGGGTTGCTTTTTTAGGGTCCATCCAGCCTGGGTCACATCGACATCATCGATGGGGTTCCAATTCACCCACCGTAAATGATATTCCGTCGCCGTCTCTTTAAGCTCTAACATAAATTGAAAATAGCCGGATCTGCGAGCCAGTTTACTTTTATCAGAAAGGAAGTTTTCATCTTGATTCCAATCGCAATGAACTTCCGAGCCAGGATAATCTGTATTTTGAACTAAATTATAAATTTTTTGACATGTTTTTTGGGCCCAAAAGGTATTTTCGCCCGCTTTAAATACGGAAAGATAAATGGCTGGTTTTGCGGTCTCTGCCTGGGACGCCAAGGGCGCTAAAAAAGACAGAATCAAAGCGGCTAAAATCAAGGTGAGTGGGCGCAGGTTCATAGGGGAGTTTAAAGCAGAAGGCGTGCCAGAAAAAATGAGAATAAAATCTGATAGCCTTGATTGTAGCGACCTTTGGGTGACAATCTTATTTTCACCCGCGGCGCAAAGCGCCGATCCTGATTTAAGGGTTCCTATTTAAGGCTTAAAGAATCTTTTCTGATGGACACAGCTTTTTGTTCGATTTGTGATTGCGATATCAATTCGCAATTCAAAAAGCCGATCACACGCAGCCCCAAATAATTCTTTAAAAGAAGAAAAGTGCCAAGAATCTTCGCTGGCAAGTTTGCCGGCCTTGTGAATGGCCTGAATCACATTGGCTTTTCGATTTTCTTCATGAAGTTCTATAATTGCTAAGGAGTCGTCCTGTGATAAGGCCCAATGAAGATCTGCCTCTTCAGCACTAATAACATAAAGTAAAACAATATATGGATCTAAACCATGAGCACGATTGTAATATTCACGTTGATTTTTCACTTGAAAATAAACCCACGAGTGAGCCGAATATTTTTGAACCAGGGCAACAGCAGATTCGATCGCGGCCCCATCTTTGAATTCGGCGTTAATCACGACTTGACCGTTCGACCACCGAAGGACTTCTTCAAAGCTTGGAATTTTTTGATCTTTCGTATTTAGAAATACACAGGATTTAATTTCAGCAAAAGTTCTATCTCGGACATGTCCTGTACAGTTCGTTTTATCTTGTAGATTTTCATTGTGATAAACCACCGGAACTCCATCTTTTGAAACATGCAAGTCCATTTCGATAATGTCGGCTCCGGCTTTTCGGCCAGATTCAAAAGCGGCTATCGTGTTAGGAGCGGATGCAAAAACATCACCTTGGTGGGCCCCAACGGCAGGCGCTTTAATTCTATTTTTTAGAATTTGAATTGAATTGGATGGATCAGCATAAGCCATCAGGTGAACTAAGCTTAAGAACGCAATAAGAGTTGCCGGTCCCATTTTGATAATCCCTTTTGATTTAACCATTGGTCCTTTCTAGATTCAAAAATGAAGCCGATCTGAAATGATTAAGCCTTATTTGAGGATCAGAATTCAAATAAAAAGACAAAAATTGCTGACAGGCGACTTAAAAATCCTAAAGTTGAGAACTCTTAAATAAAGGGATTTCTAGCATCTTTCCTTTGAAGCCCATTTGTTTCAACTGCTTGCTGAAAGTATCCACAGAAATATTTTGGCTTAAGGGTGGATAAAAATCATCGTGGTGATGAGGGATCACAACTTTAGGTTGAATGATCATTGTTTGCTGGGCTGCAATTTCTTGAATCGAACTATGACCTTGTAAAGGTGCCAGCAAAAAATCGATTTCAAGCTTTCGGTACTCTAATAATTCTTTTTCACTGCAACCTGCAGAGCTGATAAAGAGTACTTTTTTACCACGAACTTCGAATAAATAAGTCTGCACAAGTCCTTTGGGATAACCTAAGCCCAAGCCCGCTGCGTGGAAGCAACCGCGGACACCGCATCTTTTAACTGTGGAAAAGACCAGTGGCATATCAAAACTGACGTGCGCGCTATGGAAAGCCCGGACCTTGAGGGGCGAAAAAAGAAAGTCCTTGTTGCCAGCATTCATTAAGCGAGACGAAGGAACACCCCGTAATTTGAGCACTTGCCCGGTTAGTCCTGGAGCAAAAACTTTTAAGTCTGTGCCTGCAACGATCTGCGGAACATCGAAGGTATGATCGAAGTGACCATGACCGATGAAAAGGGCCTGTGTATTTTCAAATGACGTTACATTAAATGGGGAGGCTTCACCATGACCCCTGGACAGAAAAGGATCAAAGGCGATTTCGCCTTCTTTGCATCTGACAATAAATCCCGCAGTGCCAAGCCATATCAGTTCCATAGCTTATGATCTTAACAATCTGAAAGCCCGAAGGCTAGCACTGTCTAAAATTTGGGACACAGAAAACAGAAGCTATTTATTCCAAGGTAAAAATGCGGTCTCAAGACCCTTTACCTGGGGTTTTAGCTCTGGCATATGTCGGACAATGACTTTGCTGAGGGTTCCTTCGTCATCAATCCAATCAAGGCCATCCTTGGTGTAGTATTCTTTTCGGTAGTAGGTGGTAAAGAATCGATCAGCCATTAAGCGACGTGAAGCCATCAAGATAAAAATTTGAAATTGCGTTTCGCCAAAGCCAAAGTTTGTAGGTCGAACTTCTTCGCCCAAAGTTCCTACTAAAAGATCGATCATTTCGACATTATCTTTTCCATCTTTATCTTTTCCGTAAACTCGATTGAATTTTTCAAGAACTTTCAGCTGTCGATCATCTAAAGGCTGACCTGCAGGAAAGAAGTCTTTATAACTGGCAATCGGCTTTAAACCAATACCGCGTCGGAACTGATTATAACGGGGCACTCCACGCTCACGATCGCGAAGAATATCAACCATGCCAAGATCCATGGTTCCGTGGCCGGGAATTGAAAGCTCTTGCATAAATTTAGGATAATTATTCAATACGATCTGACCCGGCAACTGGGTTCCAAAAGAATAATAAAGATCTTTTAGGTCATAGCTTGCCATAATGGGGTAGCTTTTTTCATTCCTGGTCTCAACAAATGGAACTGGATTAATTTTACCCTTTGCCGTCATTCGTTGAAGATTAATATTTTCTGGAAGTAAGGAATGAAGACGATAAACAGAAGTGAATTCTTCTGTGATACTGAAAGGAACTCCATAATTATTTGTTTTATCACCAACGATTCCGCCCACCATATAACCGGTTTGAGTCCCCGAAAACCAATCTGTTTTGTTAAAGCCTGGAATATTCTTAAGCAGTTTCGACCAGGTTTGTGGATTTGCAAATCCATACCAGTTGGCGTACATACCTTTTTTTAAAGTGTCGTTTGGTAAAATGGCTGGCGTCCATTCGACGGTATGAATTTTCGCAAGAACCGCCGTATTGATCAATCGAGCCGTATTAAAAATTTGCTCATCAAGTTCTTTTTCATTGAAGAATTTGACGTCATGACCATTGGTCCAGGTGAATTTTTGCGTTTTCTTGTCAAAGCTAACATGCTTTTTTAGCAACATATCTGCAATCGCATTATGTTCCTTCACGAATAAAGTGTGAAGCATGCTTAATCCCACCCACCAGTTGTCTCTAAATCCAGTGATTTCATAGCCTTTATTTTGTTTATTGTCGGCGATATCTAGCTGCGTATTTTCTGCCAGAATTTCTCGGCCATTGACAATCGATGTGCGCATTCTTCCCCGAGAAAAAGCTCGAACTTGATTTTGTTCTTCTTGATTGCTGCCGTAAATCTGAGAACCATCCCACCAGTGTGTAACCTCATTTAAAGAGGTCTTACCAAATTCGCTTTTATATTGATTGGGATTTAATGGATTTTCTTTAGTTCTTTCGACGGTGCGATCGGGACCCCCATCGACACTGATTTTATAAGGGTTTTGATCCATATTCCGACCATGGGTCAACCAATCATGGTTCATAAATTGAATCCAAGACGCGGCCAGCATATTCAAGAAAGGAACGGGTTTAAACTTATCACGAGTGAAAAATTCTTTTGAAACTAAAGCCGGATTAGGCGTCATTACTTTTTCAGCAGCATGAAGATCGATGAACTCGGGACCAACATTTCGTCCAAAGGCGACACCTGAGGCTCCGGCATAAGGATTTTCTAAGTCATTGCAAGTTCCATCAGCGGTTCTAAAGTTTGTGTTCACTTTAGAGCAGTCAACCGGCGCTTGCCCAGAGTAACTGACATGAGGATCGTGAAGATTATTTTTAAGAAGATCTTCACGAATGTGTTTAAGAACAAGCAATCCCCCAATTTGACCTTTTTCTGACCAGGTCGTCCATGGAGTATCAGCCAAAGAAGAACTTGGCGTGCGTTGTTCAGCGGCAGACAAGGTTTCTGGAGCCGCCGCCTTTTGAGCGCAAGAAATAAAGCAGCTGCTAGAAACGAAGGCCGCGAGGACCATTCCTTTTTTCATGATAACTCCTTGTATGAAGCATTAAATAATCCCTTTTACTTTATGAAAAGGCCTCTTCTTCTAAAAGGCCTAATTTTGTATACGCCATGGAGTTCGACTTCTAAGTTTCAGACGAATCCCTAGCCCGACGAAAGGTGTGTTTTTCATCGTTTGTTCTTAGGTCCAGAAGGTCTTTAAGTGCCGATCCAAGATAGAAGGGATGGACCTTGCTATGTTACAGTGAAGTCCTTAGCTCGGAGGATCCATGAAGTTGAAGACATTATTATTTACATTGGGATCAGTCCTGCTTGCGGGCTTAATGCTGACCTATACATTGATCGAATTTCCTGAAAGCTCGCGTTATCCCAATGCTGTGAAAGATAAGTATGAATCTTTAAAGGCTTGCGAAAAACAAGAAATTTTATGGCAAAAAATTTTGGCTAGTACTTACAAAACAAATCCTGATTTTAACAATTTTAGTTTCGTAGATCTTTTATCTTTAGCTCGACAACAGATCAGTCTTAAAGCTCAAAACCAATCTGACTTTGCCCCTGAAGGATGGCGAAAGCTTCTTCACGCAAGAGGTTCTGTTGCGAAAGTGAAACTTGTTCCCTTGAATAACAAATACACCGGTATTTTTCAAGGGGCTGACTGTGCACTTCTAAGATTGTCGCTAACATTTAAACCGACTGGAAACAGACCGGTGGCCCCTGGTTTAGCTTTTAAAGTTTTGCGGGATGGCGTTAATAGCGCTAACATTTCAGCATTGGTTTCATTGGACGGGCAAGGCGAACAATTTAATTTTTTTAGGTACCCCTTATCAAATATTGTTCCCATCGGCAAAGAAGCGGGCCAAAAAATTGTGCACAGAATATTTCGCAAGGTTTCGGGCTTTCCCGAAGAGCTGATGGCTAAAGATATGGCATCGATAGATGCTCAAGGTGTGACACCCAAAGAAGTTGTTGCGCCTCGACAAATATTTTTCGTTCCAAGTTCTGATTTTAACTTTTCATTCAGTGAGCACGATGTCCGAGATGATTTTGAAAAAATTCCAGAAGGTACCGTTCTTTATCAGGTCTTTTTAGCGCCCGAAAAATATAATGGCTTTGATTATACCAATTACTTGTCTGATAATGTTTCGGCGTTTTTAAAAGAGTCTGACCATGTGGCCAATCTGGTCACAACGTCCAAGTTTGTAACTTCTGAATTCGGCGATTCTGGCATTTTTTTCCGACACCATGTACGCCCCTAAGATTTTTCTTTTGAAGAACCCACAAGGTTGCAAAAGATCCAAAAAGGACCAATCAAAAGATGACTGACATTGGTTAAAAAAGCTGGGGCTTTCTTTTCATATTTATAGTGACCGATCCCCTGCAAGATCCATCCGATCAAAAAAATCACCCCATGCACGGTCCCTGGGACCTGCAGTGAAGCTAAATATAAAATAAACATGAGCATGGAAAAAGGCAGCCCCCGTCGCCAATCAAGTCGGATGTAAAAAATAGAACTTCCAAACCAAAGGATCATTCCTAAATTAACCCAGGTATTGAAGCCGACGAAAGCAAACAGGCCCAGAATGCTAAAAACAATCAGGGGAATGCCAAAATAGTGCATGAACTTATTCCCCTTTGACTGATGGTAAGCCGCATAGCCAGAGAAATAGTAATCAAGGTTTCTCATAGGGATGCCGAGCCTATTTCTTAGGCTCAACACCAACATTTTTTTTGTGGTCTGGATGCTCAAAATACATCATGAAATCTTCGGGATCTTGTGGATTTGTATAAGCCAGTTCCGTGACAAGGTGGCTTCCTGCTTCTGGGGCCGAGCCATCAAAAACATCTAAGAACATTCCGATTCGCGCTGTCATTTCCACATCGCTAGCAGTTCGGGCGCTTTGGGTAGGAACTAATAAGTACATCTTTGGAATAGGCTCCGTGACAACATAATCGCCCTCAATGTTGCCGGATTTTGGGTTCGTAAAAAACTTTGCCTTCGTATTATTTGTTTTAATAAATTTTGCTTTAGTTTGTCCATTCAGTGAATACAACTCAAGAACTCCATCTGTAAATCGCCCGTACTCTGATAAATAAGAGCCTTCAAGGTCTTTCCAGTTTCCCCGCCAAGTTGAAGCTAAGTGACCCTTTTCATAAGTGATTGAAGCCAGTTTAAATTGGGTTAAATCCAAAGCTTGATCAATTCGCCCAAAGAATCCCTTGGGTTTCTCTGAGTCACTTGGAAAGACAATTGGTCCTTCGCTATTTCCCAAGATCGAAGCGCCGGCCAACCGATTAGGTTGATTATTTCTTGGATCAAGATTGAGAACCATTTTATAAGATGAAGCTGGGACAATTTTTCCATCCCGCACTTCTAAATTATGCATTTCGTAACTGCCGCCCTTGGCTCCAGGCACAAATTTATAAGCTGAAATTCGCGTGGCGATACTATCAAGGTATCCCACAACTTTATTTAAGACGGGGGCTTTTTGGCTTGCTAAGTAGGGAAGGCACATGCTCAGCAGTTGATCGTACTCCAGAAGCACGCCGTAATAAGTATCGGCTTCCCCTTCAGCCCGTTCCAAGTAAACACGCATGGCGGGTCGTTTAAGGCCGCGGCTGCGATTCGAAAAAACGCCTTCGCCTAGATAGGCTCCGCTCAGATCGTTGGCTGCCGATGGAGTCCTCAGAGTTTTATCTTGTGACGAAGTCGGCGCGGATGACGTTTCAGCCGGAGCCGGATTTTGGGTGGTCGCACACGAAGAAAGAAAAAAGGCAAAAGTGATCAGAGAAACAATTTTCAAGCTCAACTCCTTTGATGAGGGACGACTTCATCCTATCACTGGTTCTGATTAAAAATCGAAGATTACCATAGGCTCTCTGGCCATGTTTTGGACAAAGGTCCTTCCCCGGAAACGAATTAAAGCTGTCACATCCGCAGCTTGCCTTTGAGGATAGGAAAGTTATTATAGGCCCTTACCGGCGAGGTGAAATATGGGAAAAATCTTTGGTCTTGTGATTTTAACGGTTGTCTTGACGACCCTGAACGGACAGGCCGCAAAGACTTTTGTTTACTGTTCGGAAGGCAGCCCGAGCACATTTAACCCTGCCCTTGCGACCGATGGAACAACTTTCAATGCCTCTTCGCATACGGTTTACAATCGTTTGGTGGAATTTAAAAAAGGCTCCACTGAGATTGAGCCCGCCCTTGCGGAAAGCTGGACCATTTCCAAAGACGGCTTAAAATATACTTTTAAACTTCACAAAGGAGTTGGCTTTCATTCGAATGACTTATTTAAGCCAACCCGGGATTTTAATGCCGATGATGTGATTTATTCTTTTGATGTCCAGATGAACGCTAAAAATCCTTTGGCGATTAAAAATGGCATTTATGAATATTTTAAAAGTATGGATATGGATAAAATTCTAAAGTCGATTAGAAAAATCGATGATTACACTTTGGAAATGACTTTGACCCGGCCCGAGGCCCCATTTTTAGCCAACTTAGGAATGGATTTCGCCAGCATCCTTTCTAAAGAGTACGCGGAAACGCTTTTAAAAAACGGCAAAGACCTCAGCCTCATCAATACCCAACCGATCGGCACAGGGCCTTTTATTTTTAAGTCCTATCAAAAAGACACATTGATCAGATTCACCACGAATGAAAAATATTTCTTGGGACGGCCGCCGATTGATCATCTTGTTTTTGCCATCACTCCAGATTCAAACGTTCGACATCAAAAATTAAAAGTCGGTGAATGCAACTTGATCATCGATCCATCGCCTCAAGATCTGGATGCAATTTCTAAAAATGCCAATTTAAAATTAAAAGAACGCGAAGGCGTCAATATTGGGTATCTGACTTTTAATACTTTAAAGAAGCCTTTTGATAATTTAAAAGTTCGACAAGCTATCGCTCATGCTTTGAATCGTCAGTCGTATATCTCGGCGATTTTTATGGGTCGTGCGACATTGGCAGTGAATCCGATTCCGCCGACAATTTGGTCCTACAATAACGATGTAAAAGATTACGATTACAACATTGAAAAAGCCAAAGCACTTTTAAAAGAAGCCGGTTTCCCCAATGGGTTTGAGACCGAACTTTGGACGATGCCTGTGTCGCGACCTTATAATCCAGCTGGTCGCAAAATGGGCGAACTGATGCAAGCCGATCTTGCAAAAGTCGGCATCAAAGTAAAACTAGTGACTTATGATTGGCCCACTTATTTAGAAAAAACCCGTAAGGGTGAACATGTCTTGGAACAAAATGGTTGGACAGGCGACAATGGTGATCCTGATAATTTTATGCATATCTTATTATCTTGTGCGGCTGTCAAAGGGGGCACGAACAATGCCCGGTGGTGCAATAAAGAATACGATCAGTTGGTCAATCAAGCAAAGACCCTGACGGATCGAAAAAAACGCGAAGAGCTTTACCGCAAAGCCCAAGTCATTTTTAAACAACAAGAACCTTGGGTTCCTATTGCTTATGCCAAAGTTTTCAGAGCCATGTCTAAAAATGTTGAAGGGTATGAAATTCATCCTTTTGGTGGAGATATTTTCCATACGGTTGATCTCAAGTAATGATTCGATTTTTAGTGCATAAACTCTTTCTCCTTTTCATCACCCTGATCGGCGCTAGTCTTATTGCCTTCGCATTAATTCGCATGGTTCCAGGCGATCCCGTCTTAAATTTATTGGGCGAGCGCGGTGGCAGTGAAGAGCAAATTGCCGATATGAAAAAAAAATTAGGCTTGGATCGATCTCTTCCCGAGCAGTATTTTTTATTTGTTGGAAATGCCCTGCGCGGCGACCTGGGGACTTCTGTGATCTCTCAGCGTCCTGTCAGTGAAGAATTTTGGGCTCGATTTCCAGCGACATTGGAGTTGGGATTATTTTCGTTAACAATTGCTTTTTTAATGGGTTTGCCTTTGGGAATCTTGGCTGCGATCCGACGGAACACCGTTTTTGATTACGGCGTCATGGGATTTTCTACGATTGGCTATTCAATGCCAATTTTTTGGTGGGGCCTTTTGTTAATTTTATTCTTCAGCGTCGGACTGGGTTGGTTGCCAGTTTCTGGGCGCATCAATGTGATTTACGATTTTCCCGTGCGCACAGGTTTTTTGCTGATCGATTCTTGGTTTTTTGAAGACCCTTGGGCGGCTTTCAAAAGTGCTTTTAGCCATCTGATTTTGCCGGCGATTGTTTTGGGAACAATTCCTTTGGCGATCTTAGCGCGGATGACAAGATCCAGTTTGATCGAAGTATTGGGCGAGGATTTTATTCGTGCGGCCAAAGCAAAGGGCGTTTCAAAAGCTCGAGTGGTGTGGGTGCATGCTTTACGGAACGCGATGATTCCTGTCGTCACCGTGATGGGCCTGATGCTGGGGTCGATTATGACCGGTGCCGTCCTGACTGAAACTATGTTTTCATGGCCGGGCGTTGGGCGCTGGTTGATAAAAAGTATTGAAGCCCGAGATTATCCCGTCATCCAAGGCGGTATTTTATACGCCTCGTTCGGCGTTGTTATTATTAATCTTGTTGTTGATTTAATTTATGTTTGGGCTCAGCCCCGGTTAAGGGGAAGAGAAGGATGATTCAGTTAATTTTCAAAAATAAATCTTTGTTTTTTGGTTTGATCTTGGTTGGTTTTTTTCTTCTGGTAGCTATTTTGTCGCCTTTGATTGCGCCTTACTCTTACGATCAAATTTTTGCAGATCAATTAAAATTACCACCCGCTTGGCAAGAGGGCGGCCATCAACAATTTCTTTTAGGCACCGATGATTTGGGTCGTGATTTGCTTTCAAGATTGATTTACGGGGCGCCTGTTTCTTTAGCCATTGGCTTTTTCGTGGTGATATTTTCGGTCAGCCTTGGCACTTTGTTGGGACTGATCGGTGGAAGTCTGCCTGGCTGGCCAGACCAAGTATTATCCCGATTGATGGATATCATTATGGCTTTGCCAAGTATGTTAATGGCCATCGTTATTGTTGCGATTCTGGGCCCTTCTTTCTACAACACAGTCATGGCGATTGGTATCGTCGCACTTCCTTCGGTTTACCGGATTGTTCGAGGTGCTGTCCTTTTAGAAATGAGTAAAAACTATGTGCAGGCTTCAAAAAGTTTCGGAGCCTCTTGGTGGCGAATCACATTTATAAATGTTCTACCGAACTGTTGGGCGCCTTTGATTGTGCAAGCGTCCTTGGGATTTAGTGAAGCCATTTTATCAGCGGCCGCCTTAGGCTTTTTAGGACTGGGCGCGCAGCCGCCAACGCCAGAGTGGGGAACAATCCTAAGTGATGCACGATCCTACTTAGAAACTTCGCCTTGGATGGTCACACTTCCGGGACTGTGCATTTTACTTGTCGTGATGGGTTTTAATTTTATCGGCGATGGCTTACGAGATTTCTTAGATCCCAAGCTCCGGAGAGTTCTATGAGTCTTTTAGAGGTCAAGAATTGGCATCTGGCGTTTGAAGGCGAATCTCAGCTTTTAAAAGTTCTGAGCGGCATTGACTTAAAAATCGAAGCTGGGCAAACAGTGGGCTTAGTCGGTGAATCAGGCTCGGGAAAAAGTGTGATGGGATTAAGCATTATGGGCTTATTGGCTGAAAATGCGAAACCCCTTTCGGGTGAAATTATTTTTCAAGGGCAAAAAATCGCCCCCTCTTTGAAAAATTCAAACAAGGCCTTAAAGGGCTCTGAAATATCGATGATTTTCCAAGACCCTGTCGGAAGCCTAAACCCCGCTTTTACCATCGGATACCAAATCGCTGAGACCCTAAAAATTCATCAGCAGTTGCAGGGAAAATCGGTCGATGATCGTTGTCGTGAACTACTTCAGATGGTAGGAATTTCAGATCCAACCGCAAGGCTGAAAGCTTATCCTCATCAGCTTTCTGGAGGAATGGCCCAAAGGGTGATGATTGCTATTGCCATTGCTTGTCGCCCCCAACTTTTGATTGCTGATGAACCAACAACCGCCTTAGATGTGACCATTCAAGCACAGATTTTAAATCTTCTGAAGCAACTGCAAAAAGAATACAACCTAGCGGTCCTTCTAATTTCCCATGACATGGGGGTGATCGCGCAAAACTGTGAACGGGTCAACGTCATGTATTGCGGAGAAATCGTCGAAGAAGGGTCCGCGGAAGCGGTCATTCATTCGCCCAGACATCCCTACACAAAATCTTTACTGAATTGTCTTCCGTCGAAATATATTTTTTCTGAATCTGAAATCAATCGACTGCCGGCCATTCCAGGCGTTGTGCCTTCCTTAAGTCAGCGTCCAACAGGCTGTGTTTTCAGAGACCGCTGTTACAAAGCCCAACAGATCTGCTGCGAAAAACCCCCCTATCTTTTTTTTGCTGAACAAAAATCAGCTTGTTTTTTTGCCAAAGACAAAGATCTTGGCGAGGCAACTCCATGATCGAGATTAAAAATCTACAGAAAACTTATTCCGGCGGGGTTCAAGCCCTTCGAGGCGTCGACCTTCAAGTTCCTGAAAATATCACGACCGCTTTAGTGGGCGAATCAGGGTGTGGCAAATCCACCTTGGCAAAACTTTTAATCGGCTTAGAGACACCAACCCAAGGAAGCATGACCCTGGATGGGAAGGCTCTGATGGGGATGCCTTTGCTAGAAAGAGCGCGCACGTTACAGATGATTTTTCAAGACTCGGGATCAGCTTTGAATCCAAGAAAAAAAATCCTTGATATCATTGGCGAACCTTTAAAAATTCAAAATGCGTCCGCCAGCCAAATTAAAAGTAAAGTTTTTTCTTTGATGGAAGCCGTGGGCCTAAGGCCCGAAATGGCCGAGCGCTTTCCGCACATGCTCAGCGGTGGGCAAAAGCAAAGAATTGGCATCGCCCGAGCTTTAATCACCGATCCTAAATATATCATTTGCGATGAATCCGTTTCGGCCTTGGATGTTTCGGTGCAGGCCCAAGTTTTAAATTTACTTTATGATTTGCAAAAATCACGGGGATTAAGCTTACTTTTTATTTCCCATGACCTAAGCGTGGTTCGCTTTATTTCAAAGCGCCTGGCCGTCATGTATTTAGGCAAAGTGGTTGAAGAAAATCTGACAGAAAAGGCTTTTCAAAAACCACTTCATCCCTACACGCAAATGCTTTTAATGAGCCTTCCGACCATCCATAAAAAACAAGCGGTGGTTCATTCGGGAAGCCTCGAGCTTCCTTCTCCGATCAGCCCCCCTTCTGGCTGTGCCTTCCATCCACGTTGTCCTTTTGCAGAAGCAATCTGTAAAGAAAAAGTACCAGAGTTGAAAGAGCAACAAGGCGGACGCGTTGCCTGCCATCGATCTGAGCAGCTTGATTTGTCGCAAGGCCTCAGATAAAATCAGGGGATGTCAAAACTTCAAAAGTCAGTCATTAAGTATCAAGAAAAGTTTTCGCTGGTAAACTTAAACGTCAGCTCAAGTCTTTTGATTTATGATGAAAAATTAAAAAAATTTCCCGATATGCACAAAATCATTAAAAAGTTCCCACTTCGCTATGCTGTGAAAGGCGGAGAAGGATTAAAAGATCTTAAAAAGTTCCCTGATCATGTCGAAAAAATCTTAAGGATATTACAAAATCATAATCAAAAAGATTTTAAAATCGTTGGGCTTGGTGGCGGCACGATCGGTGATTTTGCCGGATTTTTTGCAAGTGTATTTAAACGCGGCACAAAGTTAGTCTTAATTCCCTCAACCTGGTTAGCCGCAATAGATTCTTCCCATGGCGGGAAAAATGGATTGAATGCAATTGCAGTTAAAAATCAAATAGGCACCTTTTATAATCCTGAAACAATTTACATTGTCCGAAATATTTTAAAACATCAGCCACCAGAGCTGATAGCTGATGCAACCGGAGAGCTTTTTAAAATGGCCCTGATCGAGGGGCAAGCCCTTTGGCGCCAAGTCGGAAGTTTGCAAGCCCTTAATGAAAAGACAATGTGGAAAATTCTTCCTTTGGCCATTAAAGCTAAATATCGGATTGTGCAAGAAGATCCCTTTGAAGAAAAAGGGTACCGACAGATTCTTAATTTTGGTCACACATTAGGCCATGTCATCGAAGCGAAATTAGGAATCAGTCACGGAAAAGCGGTTGGGCAGGGGCTTGCTTTTGCGACGGAATGGAGCCGCCAGCTGGGGTTTTTAGGTCCACAGCAGTATAAAGGCATTTCACAAAGTCCATTTTATGGGGACTTTTACAGCGGTCTGCAGGGATCTTTAAATAAGCTAACATTGAAAGAAATCAACGCTGCTTTAATGATGGATAAAAAGAAAAACAAGAAAGATGATCTTTATTTTATTTTTCCTGTTCGCCCAGGCTTATGTATTCGCCAGAATGTTAAAATTAAAAATGTCGTACAGGCATTTGCCAGTTTGAAGAAAACGATTTTATCTTGAAGGCTGCGAT
>JAYWEU010000285.1:0-8790 GCA_043779385.1 Pseudobdellovibrionaceae bacterium | reverse complement strand
TACCTACTTTAGGTAAATATCGACCTGAATTAGGGAAATATAAAGTCCAGATTCAGTTTTCCTCATTGAAACTTTCTCGGAGAAGTAAATTTGGGGTGACCGACGGGGCTTGAACCCGCGACCCTGGGAATCACAATCCCATGCTCTACCAACTGAGCTACGGCCACCACTAGACTCTTGCTAACAAGAGAAACCGAATCTAATGAATATGGCAGCAAAAGAAAAGGACTTTTTCAGTAATCGCACATGGAAACGAAGGGCTGTGCCTTGCATTTGAGCATGGCGGCGCCTGGTTCCAGGGTGGTTTCTTCGCCCCAGAGGCCATTGGCGTTGCAGCGGCGGCGCACGCAGCTGACGCCGGTCTTATCGGCCAAACACTGGCTCTTTTCACCTTTTGGATTCTGCAGGCAAGACCATGAACATTCGTTCATTTTTCCGCCTGGCTTTGCACAGATTTGACCGACTTTAAGGCTTTCTTTTTTCGCTTTTTCACGAAGGATTTTTTGCAGGTCAGACTTTTTCCGCTGTTCCATCGCCTTCGGCGAGTACACCTGCATGACGGACTCTGGAAGATTTTCAATTTTTTGCAAATGACCTTTGGGGATTTTTCGACCCTTTAGCAAAACATCGTAGGCCACTTCGCCGTCTTCTTTGACTCCCTTAAACTGCACACTCTTGCCAGCTGTCAAGATCACCGAACTTTCAGCATTAAGAGCTGAGAACTCCATAGCTCCGGCAAAAACTTTGGCTTCGGCCACAACGTGTTCGTCGTCGTAGGAAAATCCTGAAATGCCGATCGGCGGGCGAACCTCAAAAACTGGGGATTTTATGGTGATATTATTGTCTGGCGCGGCCGATTGCTGCCACATGATTTGCCCTGATTTTAAAATCAGCTCGGTGAAGTTGCCGCTTTCCCACGCAATGGTGGGGATTTCAATTTCAGTGGACTCTAACACAGTCAATGTTCGATCCTTATCGATCGCTAAATCCATGCGACTGTTCGCCTCAGTTTTAATGACAGCACTTTCGCGCAAGATCTCTTTTAATTTTGCTTTTCGGAATTTTTTTTCAAGACCCGATTCGATAAAAATATTTCCGCTATAAGATAAAACTTGAGGATAGTGCACCAGTTTCGGTTGATGAGTGACTGGCTTAGATAGGTCCTTTGCAAAAGCCACTGACATTAAAATTAAATTAAAAAAAGTCAGTCTGGCGAAGGCTTGATAATTGATTTTCATAAAAGCTCCTTCGAAACTTCAGTTTCAATCTCCCAAAGCTTGGCCCACTTCAAAAACACAGAATAGCCAGCACTGACCGAGATAATGAGTCCCGGCAAGCCGTCCAAAAATCCACGCTTCCAAAAATAAGTTTCAAGAAATTTACTGATCGGTTTTACAAGCAGTTTAAAAAATGAAAACGATTGGCCGTCTTTTTTTAAAGTTTGGGCCAGCAGCCCAGAATACCGGTTGTTCGTCTGAACTTGATGCTCTAGATTTTTAAACACATAATGCTGCAAGGCTTGCTGAAACTTTTCTTCTTTTGGACTGATCACTTTTTCATGAATTTGAGCTTCGTTCCAATGAGAGTGCGCGCGATGAAAAAGTCTTTTCTGATAATCGGGATACCACCCGCCTCGCAAAATCCAGCGACCTAGATAAAAAGACTTCCTTGGTAGTAAATAGCCCGTCTGGGGATCCAAGCCTGCAAAGCGGGTTTCAATCTCATGCCGCAATTCTGGACTGACAGATTCGTCGGCATCCAAAGACAAAATCCAGTCAAAGCTGGCCTTTACTGTAGCCGATGCTTTTTGAGGACCGAAGCCCTTCCAAGTTTCCGTGAAGACCTTGGCGCCCAATGATTTTGCAATTTCAACAGTGCGATCGACAGAGGAACAGTCTAAAACGATGACTTCTGAGGCAAATGGAACGGATCCTATGCAGCGCGAAATATTTTTTTCCTCATTCAAGACGATGATAGTGACAGTGATCGGCAGGGTCTTCACAAGATTAAGTTTCGCGGTGAGGCCCCTTCTTGTCAAATCCCTTGTCATGGACAGACCGGCTCGTTACGATTTCAAGGTGTTGAGTTTCTAAAGGAGACCCATGAAAATTTTCCTCTCTAATTTATTATTGATAACTGTGATGATCCATTCGACTTCGGCTTGGGCTTACTTAAGCGTTGGCGAATCGGGGGAAATACAAAAAGTGGGCTCCAATCAGTTTGGAATCGAGCCACAAATTCTTGGTAACGAAGGTGGCGGTGTTAATATTGGCGCTTTCCTTGATATGCCATTGCGTGAAGATGTTTCGACACGATTCAGTTTGGGCGCTGGAAAAATTGATTTTCATGCTGGGGCAGCCGTTAAATGGATTCCTTTTCCTGATATTGATCAGCAACCCGCCATCGGTGTCAAAGCCGCCGCTTGGTATGCAAGACAAAGCAGCATCAATGTTTGGACTTTCCAAATAGCTCCCCTGTTTAGCAAAAAATTTGATTCCGACGCGGGTCTTTTTATTCCTTACGCCGCGATTCCGGTGAATTTTGTAACTTCCACTGAAAAATCAGTGACGGGAACTCAATTTACCTTAGGAACTGAGTTTTATCCTAAAGATGTCACGACCATGCATTTTTCATCTGAAATTGCGCTTAATTTAAAAGATTCTTATTCCTTTATTTCTGGTTCGGTGGTGTTGCCGTTTGATACAGAAAAAGGTTTCCAATTCCGAGGTCATTAATGTTTGATTGGTTGCGCTCGGACCGCGGCACGGCGGCTGATATTTATATTGATTTAGGAACCGCCAATACGATCATTTCGGCTCGGGGACATGGGATTATTCTGAACGAACCTTCGCTTGTGGCTTACTCTGAAAATAGTCCCGGAAAAAAAAAGATTTTAGGGGTTGGCTTTGCGGCGCAAGAAGTTTTAGCTAGAACGCCCGGTCACATTATTGCCCAAAAACCAATCCGAGACGGCGTCATCGCAGATTTTGATACGGCCCAAGAGATGCTTAGAAATTTTCTTTCACGCCCAGAAGTTAAAAAAACATATTCGCGTCCACGGGTCGTGGTTTCACTTCCTTATGGCGTCACCGAAGTTGAAAAAAAAGCTGTGATCGAAGCCTGTCTTTGGGCCGGAGCCAGGCAAGTCTATTTAATTGATGAGCCCATGGCCGCGGCCATTGGTGCAGGCCTTCCGGTCAAATCGGCGCAGGGAAATATGATCATCGATATCGGTGGTGGCACCACCGAAATTGCGGTGATTGCCTTAGCTGATATTGTTTATTGCGAAGCCGTTCGCGTCGGTGGTCACAGACTGGATGAAGCGATCGTGCATTATTTCAGACATTATAAAAAATTAATTATCACAGAAGCTTTGGCCGAGGGCTTAAAAGTTTCTATAGGTACAGCCGTATCTAAAAAAGATATTCGCACATCACAAGTGACGGGCCGGGATGCCGAAACGGGCTTAGCTAAAACCATCGAAACGAGCTCTGAAGAGATTGGCCTTGCCATGAACGATGCCATCGGCGAGATCATCAATGCCGTTCACAAGGCCTTAGAAAACACACCGCCAGAATTGGTCTCTGATATTATTGAAACGGGCGTTGTTCTGGCTGGTGGTGGCGCTTTAATCCGCGATCTTGATTTACGATTAAAAAATGAAGTTCGCCTGCCCGTGCGAGTGGCTGAAAATCCACTGATTGCCATTGCTCGGGGTGGAGAAAAAGTTCTGGATGATCCGCTGTTGCTCGAAAAAATTCAATTGCAGGTCTAAAAGGCAGCTGGTGAAGCTTCTTGGTCAGCCAGCAAAAGCTCAAGCAAAGCTTTAGCCACGGGCCCTACCTTGCCGCTGCCAATGGCTTTTCCCTCGTATTGAGTGGCTGGTAAAAGATCCAAGGTCGTGCCCACCATCATGACTTCTTTGGCTGAAAGCAGATCTGTTTCTGACATATTTTTTTCGCCGATTTTTTGAATCAGACCTTTGTGAACTAAAGATTCTGCCAGGCTTAAAATTTTCCCCATGGTTGTGCCTTTTAAAATAAAATCAAAATGCGGACGGACCAATAAATTATTCTGGGTTAAGACAATAATATTTTCAGTGCTGCCTTCGGTGATAAACCCCTGGGGATCGATGCCAATTGTAAAATCAATTTTACGATCGATGGCTTCCTTTTTCATCATGACATTGGGCAGGTAATTACAAGTTTTCAGCTGGGCCAGCCAGGCCTCTTTGGGAGGAATTTGACTGCGACCTAAAGAAACTCCTTGCGCGTATTTTTCATTCGAAGGATGGGTCAGCTTGGTGACGACGACATAAACTTGAGCGCCCACAGAGTCATAGGGATTTGTTGAAAATTGGCCGGGCCCCCGGCTGACAAAAATTCTTATGATACAATTTTTTTCCTGACTGGCTTTGACTGTGGCGATGACGATTTCAAAAAGATTTTCCGGATATGTCAGCCCCAGGCCGAGACAAGAATTTCGTAAACGGTCGCTATGGGCTTGCCAAAGATAGATCCGACCTTCTTTGCATTTCAAAGCTTCAAAGACGCCGTCTCCCCGATGGACCATATGATCGTCAACGGGCAACGACATAAAAGCAGGATCTTTAGTGATGCCGCCTAAGACTGAACTATAAAATGCTAGGTAAGAATTTTGGGCGGGATGCTGGAACTTATCCCAGGCTTGACGGCACTGATCGGAACTAAGAATTGGAATCATAGGATTTATTGTGAACTACAGGTTGACAGGGAATCAACGACAAAGATGAACTAAGAGGGTTGAACTTTTTAGGAGGTCCCAGCATGTTATCGTTTAGATATACGGTTCTTTTCTTGTCTGCTTTAACAGTTTTTTCATGCACCAGTGCTGCAAAAAGAGAACATAACAAAGCAGCTTCTGAACTTGCGGTACCGACGGGCCCTACGAAGGACGAAGCGTTAAAATCCTATTCAGAGCAAACCGAAGAAAATACGCTGATCACAGTTAAACCTAATGGTAAGACGCAAGTTGAAGCCAAAGCGGTGGTTCCGCCGCCAGCGCTAGAGGTCTCTGCGCCTGTGGTTGAAAAGCCAACGGCCTTGGAAAAACCAATTCCCGCTGAAACTGCTTCTGCCAGCCTAGCCACCATTGAAACTCATTCTCGAAAACCGGGGCCTGTTTCCTGGTCGCAAGCTGTTGAGTGGCTTAAACACGGCAACACCCGCTTTACCACGGGGCGCCTTCGTAAAGATGGACAATCTTTAGCAGATATTAAACGCCTTGCCGCTGGCCAAAAACCTCACACGATTATTTTATCTTGTTCGGATTCTCGGGTTCCCCCAGAACTGGTTTTTGATCAAAAACTAGGAGAGATCTTTGTCATTCGTGTGGCCGGAGAAATGCTGGATGCAGGCTCTGTTGGAAGCATTGAATATGCAGTTGAACATTTTGGAACAAATTTAGTTTTAGTCCTGGGGCATACATCCTGCGGTGCCATCAAATCAGCTCATGCCACTTTGGGCGGTGGCAGCGCAGGCAGCCCAGATATGAATAAACTGGTGGCTGATATTCAGCCTCGAATTAAAGCTTACGCTGGGAAAACTCCGACTACCGGGTACATCAAGGAATCCTGGGCCAATGTTAAAGGTGTGGCAAAAGACCTGATCGATCGGTCACCGATTTTAGCGTCGGCTGTAAAAAGTGGCGATTTAAAAATTGCTGAAGCCATGTATGACACGGCCTCTGGAGTTGTCACGTTCTGGTAATCAAGTTATAAATTTCCTATGACAGCGCCTAATATACCACCTCGTAAAATATTAATCACTGCGGCCCTTCCCTATGCCAATGGTTACGTTCACATTGGCCATATGGTGGAATATCTACAGGCTGATTTTTGGTCCCGATTTCAAAAAATGCGCGGTCATGATGTCGCTTATATCTGTGCCGATGATACGCATGGAACGGCGATTATGATTCGCGGTCGCGAGATGGGCATCAGTCCTAAAGAGGTGATCGCGAAAGTCTGGCAAGAACACAATCAGGATTTTAAAGATTTTGGTGTCGAGTTTTCGCACTTCTCTTCCACTGATAGCGAAGAGAATCGCGAACTTTGCGAAGAGTTTTACGGGCATATGAAAGCCAAAGGTCATATTACTAAAAAGCCCGTCGAGCAGCTTTTTTGTGAAACTGATAAAATGTTTTTAGCAGACCGCTTTGTCAAAGGCACTTGTCCAAGTTGTCAGTCAAAGGATCAATACGGCGATGGGTGTGTCGTGTGCAACGCCACCTACTCACCCAATGAAATGAAAGATCGTTATTGTTCAATCTGTCGAAACACGCCGGTGAAGAAATCGTCGGATCATCTTTTATTTAAAGTGAATGATTTTAAAGATTATCTTCGTGAATGGCTGCCCAAACATTTAAGCCCGGAATTTACCAAAAAAATGATGGAATGGTTTAACGAAGATTTGCGCGACTGGGATATTTCGCGGGATAAACCTTATTTTGGCTTTAAGATTCCCGGCGAAGTTGGAAAATATTTTTATGTTTGGGTCGATGCCCCAATGGGTTATGTCTCGTCGACTTTGCAATGGTGCAAAAAAGCTGGAAAAAACTTTGCTGATTACTGGAAAGATGAAACAAAATCTGAAGTTTATCATTTTATCGGTAAAGACATTGTTTATTTTCACGCTTTATTTTGGCCGGCCCTTTTAAAAACCGCAGGCTACAGATCTCCGAATGCTATTTTTGTTCATGGTCGCCTGATGGTGAATGGTGAAAAAATGAGTAAATCCACTGGCACAATGATTCCTGCCAGGGCTTACTTAAACCATTTAGACCAAAATTATTTGCGTTATTATTATGCAACAAAATTAAACCCGTCGTCGGATGATTTTGACTTCAACATGGATGATTTTACGCAGAAAGTGAATTCTGATCTGATTGGTAAAATCACCAATTTAGCCTCTCGGGGCGCCCAGATGCTGACGAAAAAGATGGATTCCCAAATGTCAGAGCCAGATTCTGAAGGCCTTAAAATCATTGTCTCTATGCAAGCGGCGGAAGCCGAGATGGCGCAGCTTTTTGAAGATCGTGAATTTGCTAAGGCCACAACACGGATTCGCGAATGGGCGGATGAAGCCAACAGGTATTTTGATGAAAAAGCGCCCTGGAAAACTTTAGCCGTTGATCCTGCTTCGACAAAAAAAGTTTTAACTTCGACTTTGAATATTTTTAGATTGCTAGCGATTTATTTAAAGCCATTTATTCCTTCTTACGCCTTAAAGGTCGAAAAACTTTTTGGCGAAAGCCCTTATCAATGGAATGATTTATCAAAAATTTTAACAAATCATCGTTTAAACGATTACGAACATCTGGCCACACGAATTCTTCCAGAACAGGTAAATAATATGATGGATGAAAGTAAGAAAATCAGCGAAACCCTTTCAAAAGAACGTCAAAGTGCTTCGCCGGTTGTCGCACCCACTGCGGCTGCTGAACGAAATGCCATGGGTTCAGAGATGATTGAAATCGATGACTTTATGAAAGTTGATTTGCGAGTGGCAAAGATTATTGAAGCCGAAGAAATTAAAGAAGCCGATAAACTTCTGCGCTTAAAAGTCGATTTGGGCGGCGGCGAAACAAGGCAAATTATTGCCGGTATTAAATCAGCTTATAAAGCGGCCGATTTGATTGGCCGAATGACCGTGGTTGTCGCCAACTTAAAACCTCGAAAAATGAAATTTGGCGAAAGTCAGGGAATGGTTTTAGCCGCAGGCCAAGGCGGATCGGACCTTTTTATTCTTTCTCCGGACTCGGGTGCGCAACCGGGTCAAAGAATTAAATAATGGCTGCCGACGAATTAAAACGCGTCGAAGAAATTTATCGCTTTCTGCGTCAGTGGGAAAGTGCTTTTCCTAAAAAACCTGACCCCCATGAACTTGAACAATTTAAAATAAAATTATCAGAGCTTTCTAACTCCTCAAGGGCTGAGATAAAATATCTAGCAAAGCTTGCGTCCCATCTTCATCAAGATCTGTCGGCGAAAGAACTGTTCACTTTTTTAGTGCCGCTGGAGCGCACTCTGCAGAAATCTTTGCGGGATGACGAATTTATGATTTCTGAAGGCGATCAACCAAAAATTCAGCCAAAAATTTTTCCCCTGATTTTAGTTTTAGAAAACATCCGATCTGCTTTTAACGTTGGAGCTTTTTTCAGAACAGCAGAGGCATTGGGCGCGCAAGAAATCATTCTTTGCGGTTACACTCCGACGCCCCAGCAGGAAAAAATAAAAAAGACGACCATGGGGACGGAAGCATGGATTCCTTGGCGGCCTGTGGAAAGCACGGAACAAGCCCTGAGCGAACTTAAAACCCTGGGTTTTCGAGTGATTGGTCTTGAGACCAGTCATCAGGCCCAGCCGATCACAGAAACTTTTTTTCATGTCCCGACGGCTTTAGTCTTTGGCAATGAACGCTTCGGTCTGCAATTAACGACTTTACAAAATTGCGATGAAATCCGAAAAATTGAACTTTCGGGACAAAAAAACTCTTTGAACGTGGCCCAATGCGGGGCCATTGTTTGTCATGAATGGATCAGGCAGTGGACGAATATCAGCTAAAGCCATTAGGGCATTTTAGATCACCCTTTAAAAATTTTCTAGAAGCTCCCCGGCAACCCACCCATGAAATTCCAGATTCTTATATCGAGCTTCTGCCTCAGCATCAATTTGAACAAGCACTTGAAGATTTGGATGGTTTTGATCGAATTTGGGTGATTTTTCAGTTTCATTTAAAAAATCAATGGCGC